>JBGSRE010000418.1:0-5074 GCA_041737755.1 Oligoflexus sp. | reverse complement strand
GATGACATCACCGGTCCTATCGCAGAACTCGGCATGATGGGTTATGCCGATATTGGTCAATTGGACGAAGGTCTGCATATGCGCCTCCGCAGCCGAACGCTCGTGATCAGCAACGGCTGTGGCCAGGAAACGATGGTGATGGTTATTGCTGATATCGGTATGGTCTTTCATGGGCTCAAGCAGAGCGTTTTAGAAAGGCTGAATAAGCAATTGCCGGGCGTTTTTTCCCATAAAAATCTTCTCCTCAGTGCCACCCATACCCATTCTGGGCCGGGAGGTTTTGCCCATCATGCCCTTTATAACATCACCACCATTGGTTTCAGTCCAGCAAATTTTGAGGCGATCGCTGCCGGCACGGTTCGTTCCATCCTGAAGGCCTATCGCCAGCAGGAAGCGGCCCAATTGCAAGTTGTGCGTGGCGAATTAAACGGTATTCAATACAATCGTTCCCCAGCTGCCTATGAAGCCAATAATGAAAGCGAAAGAGCTCGATTCGCCAGCAATGCCGATCCTGAAATGCTGATGCTGAAGGCGAGCTCTTTGGATGGCAAAGCTTTGGCCGCTTTCAATTGGTTCGCTGTGCATGGTGTTTCACTGCCTATGGAAAATAAACTGGTGAGCGGGGATAACAAAGGCTTGGCCGCTTATAAATTCGAAAAGAAAATGGGCGCGAGCTATCTTAAGGACGGCGAATTCATTGCCGGCTTTGTGCAGTCGAATTCCGGTGATATTAGTCCCTATGATGTGTCTCTGCCCATTCCCAAAGGAACCGATGGCTATCCGCGCAACGAGCAATCGGCCGAAGCCCAATTTGAAAAAGCCTTTGAACTTTTTAGTCAAGCTCAGGAAGTGGTGTCTGGTCCCTTGGCTGCTGTGCATTCGTTTGTGGATCTGGCCAATCATCCGATCGATGGTAAATTTACCGGCCAGGGTCCGCAAACAACCTGCCAGGCAGCTTTGGGTTTTTCCTTTGCAGCCGGAACTGAAAATGGTCAGCCGATTGATCTTTTCAAAGAAGGCACGGTCTATGGCAGCAATTGGCCGAAGATCACCCTTTTACCAAATGAGCAGGCCTGTCATGCCGAGAAAGTGATTTTGCTGCCCACCGCATTGGTCAAACCCGATCCCTGGACAGCGCGCATTGCACCCTTTCAATTGATGCGTATTGGGCAATTGCTGGTGATCGCCACGCCCTTTGAAATCACCACGATGGCCGGTCGTCGATTGAAACAGGCGGTCCTGGAAACCATGGCTCCCGCTGGTGTGAAGTATGTGGCGATCGCAGCCTTGGCCAATGAATATCTCCACTATGTGACGACTCGCGAGGAATATGCGCGGCAGGACTATGAAGGCGGATCAACTCTTTTCGGTCCCTGGTCTTTGGCCGCCTTTACCGAAATATACAGCGGACTGGGTTCAGCCTTGCGCGATGGCCGAGCGGTGGATGCGGGTGAACTGCCTGCCGATCTTGCCAAAAAACAGCTGGTGTTGAAACCTGGAGTGATTTTCGATGCCACCCCAATCGGCAAAGATTTTGGTGATGTGAAGGACGATGTCCATGAGAGCTATCAAGCGGGGGACCGTATCGAACTTCGTTTCTGGGGCGCCCATCCTAACAATAGTATGGAAGGCCGTGATCGTACCCTGCTTACGGTCGAGCAATGGCATGCCGGCCGCTGGCAAACAGTTCGCCATGATTGGGATGCGGATACGTTTTATCATTGGCAGCGTGAAGGACTGGCAAATTCCATTGTCACCGTCAGCTGGGTCAGCGACAAAGACACTCCTGCCGCGGTCTATCGCATCTGCCAGCAGGGGCACAGCAAGCAGTTTTTCACCGGAGCTTTCAAACCCTATCGCGGCTGTTCCAAAAGCTTTGCTCTGGCCCAATAACTTACCATAACCAATTTTTTGAGTGAACGGCTTGCTCGAGCTAGCCGTTCCCAACGATCAGAAGTAGTAGCGAATTCCCAAGGCGACATCGATATTGAGGGCGCTTTCTTCGACGAGGATAAGTGCGGGAGCCAGTTCGCCAAATAACTGAACGGGGATTTTTTTGAAAATATACGACACGCCGATCGGGACGCGAACACCGATTTCGGTTACATCTTCCTTATATCTCTTGTCGATCGTGTGGATGTGGAGGCCGAGCCCCATATAGACATCGATCGGTATCCGATCGACCACAATGAGATCGCCTCGGTACCAGAGATGATCGAGGTGCACTTGAACATCGGAACTTCCCCAGCCCACAGCCATGGCGAGACTCTTTTGCTTTTCGTAAAAGTAGTTGGCGCTGAGGCCAGTGGGACCGGCAAGGACGATTCCCAAACCAAAAGGCCCATAGGCACTGGCCTGGGAAGAAAAGCTCAAACAAAGCCCGAAGGCCATCAAGATTTTGCGAAACATCCGGAATTGCTCTCCTTACAGACGCATGGGTTAGGGAAGTTTACTGGATGGCAGCTTTGTCCGCCAAGCTGTTTTCCTCCTGCCTTTTCTCAGGATCCAAAATAAGACCTCGAGCGGGCTTCAGTCCATTGCACCAATCTTCAGCAATTCGATCACAGGTCGTCCCTCTTCTCGTGATCGCGCTTTGCTGATGAAAAAAACCACATGCCAGTCATTGTGCTCTGCAGGATCGAGCAGCGTCTGTTCCACCTGCCAGCCATCTCCTTGAGCGCGTGGAAGGATGCGGCAGTACTGGGGATGCCGGGCCTGACGATCGGTGAGGATGTCTGCTCGATCTTCATAAAATGGATCCATCGTTGTTTTCAAAAGGGCGATAGTCCATGGCGTCTCGCTCATGGAGGAGGCAGGGTCGACCAGAGTGAGAGCTTTTTCATAGTCGCCGGCCGCCAAAGCCCGAATGAAACGGAAAACGTCGTTACGAATCATGACGGTAAAGCCGCGCATATTGCGAGTCACATCAGGAGCCTCAGGCGCTGCCTCGGCGTCCTTGTTGGCGATGATGATGCCCGGATTACGCAGTTTTTCCCACTCATCGAGCAAACTGGAGTCGATATTGCGAATCATTTGACCGAAGTAATCAATCATCGCCTCGACTTCTTCGTTGCGATAGGATTCCGGAACGGTTTGCACCAGAACCTTGTACACTTCCATCAAGTATCGCAGTAAAAGACCTTCGGCTCTTTGCTGTTCATAGTCGCGAATGTATTCATCGAAAGACTGAAAGGTTTCATACATCTCTCGCGCGATCGACTTAGGCCTGATATTTTCATTGCCAACCCAAGGGTGAATCGCGGCAAACTTATTGAAGGTTTCGTAGATGAATTCGCGATTGGGTTTGTGATATTCCATCTTTTCCAATTCAGCGATGCGCTCGTCGTATTCGATTCCCTCTGCTTTCATTTCGCCCATTCGAATCGATTTCAAGCGGTCCAACTGCTTGCGCAGAATGAGTTCTGGATTTTCTAGAATAGATTCCACCAGAGTGAGTAGGTCCAGCGCAAAATCCGGGGCGAAGGGATCGATCAGTTTTAAAGTGTCCAAAAGATAAAGCGCCAAGGATTGATTCAAGGAAAAATCAGTCTGCAGATTGCTATCGATCAGCAGCTTTTTATGTCGATATTCTGCCAGCCATTCAAACCGTATAATATCCCGTTCCACCAGGGAGCGGAACATTTGAAAGGCGGTTTTACTGAGAGTCTTTTTGGATTGGGGTGTTTCATGACAGTCTTTGATAAGATTTCGCATCGCCCGGCAGCCATCACCAGGGCGACTCAAGATGTTCAAGAGCATGCCATGCGACACTTGAAAGCTGGACACCAGGGGTTCGGAGGTGGCCGAAGTCAATCGATTGAATGTGTTCACATCCCAATGCACATAGCCTCTTTCAGGCGGCTTTTTCTTGACGATCTTTTTCAGCTTTTTGGCATCTCCGGCCGCTTTGTTTTCCATGGACAGATTTTCTACCACATGCTCGGGTGCCTGGACGACGACCGTCCCTTGATCATCAAAACCTTTGCGACCTGCCCGGCCACTGATCTGCTGAAAGTCGCGAACACTCAGGACGGTGGCCTTGCTGCCATCGAATTTGCAGAGCTTGGTAAAGAGTACGGTGCGAATGGGAACATTGACTCCCACTCCTAGGGTGTCGGTACCACTGATGATTTTTAACAGACTCTTCTGGGCTAGTTGTTCGACGAGCAATCGATATTTTGGCAAGAGACCCGCATGATGCAGGCCAATGCCGTGACGCAGTAGTTTTTGTATTTCTTTGCCGTAGGGGCTGGAAAACTTTACGCCTTGGAGCGTGGCCGCAATCGCCTGCTTTTCTTCTTTGCTACAAAAATCCATCGACATCAGATTCTGAGCTTCTTCAGCGCAGTCTCTTTGGGTGAAGTTGACCAAATAGATCGGCGCCTTGCCACTCGCCACCAGACCGCGAATGGTTTCATGCAGCAGTGTTTCCTGATAAACAAAATTAAGCGGTACAGGGCGATGATTGGATCGCACAACAGTCGTCGGGCGTTTGGTAAGATCTTTCAGACAAGTTTCAAAAAAGCTTGGATCACCAAAGGTCGCTGACATGAGCAGGAAGCGGGCCTTATGCATGGTCAAGAGCGGTAGCTGCCAGGCGACACCGCGCTCACGATCCGAATAGTAGTGAAACTCGTCCATGATCACATCATCAGCGGCAGCATCGGCGCCTTCGCTGAGGGCCATGTTTGCCAAAATCTCCGCCGTACAGCAGATGATCGGCGCGCGACTATTCACCGAGGCATCACCTGTGATCATGCCGACCTGATCGGCACCAAAGTCCTGGCAGAGAGCCAAAAACTTTTCATTCACCAGCGCTTTGATGGGACAGGTATAAATCGATCGCCGACCCTGAGCCAGCGAGCAAAAATGCAAGGCCGTGGCGACCAGAGATTTCCCGGACCCGGTCGGCGTATTCAAGATGACATTACCGCCGTCGTAGAGGGCCAGGATGGCCTCTTCTTGTGCGGGGTAAAGATCGACACCCCGTTCCTTGATGAACTCAAGAAAACGGTCGAGCAGTTCTCCGTTATCCAAGAGAGTGCCAACTGGGGGAAGTCGACGTAGCAAAGGG
>JBGSRE010000382.1:0-3299 GCA_041737755.1 Oligoflexus sp. | reverse complement strand
ACGATCAGCCAGAGCAGAATGCCTTCTGCCAAAAGAAACCAAAATCCGGCCAATATCGCGACCCATGCGATCAGATGATCGATTTCACTGGCAAAGCTTGATCCGCTTTCACGCAGCAGAGACATAAAATCCAACATACTTTGCTATCCCTCACTCGCCTTAGCGCAAAACGAAGATCCAAACTGCAGTGCCATAAGCAGCAACACAGGCAACTATGATGAAAAACAACTTCTTAGTAAACTGATCCGCTTCGTCAGACTTCACGCGATCCTCGGTACTATTGTTTTTGTTGATTGAGAAGATTGATATAAGCAACGACGTCATCGACACCTTCGGCGCTGAGAGTCGCGGCCATGCCTCGCATCACAGATCCGGTGGGATCTCTTTCGGGATTGCCTGCACGAACACCCGACTTGAAGTGATGCAGCTGGGTGACGAGGTACCAGTCACTGGCTCCAACGAGGGGAGGTCCACCGACCGATTCGTTACCTTCACCTTTTGCGCCGTGGCAGGCGATGCAGACCTGATAAGCCGCCTCTCCCTTCAGCACCCGTCCGCGTACGGTATCGACGTGCTTGGTGCGAGGCAGAGCTGCCACATGCTTCGAGACAGCCTCGATATCATTATGATCGGCATACAAAGCCATCCCCATCGCCCGCATGCGCATCCCCGCAAGGTCCTGCGGATGGGTTCCCCGAACACCTTCGTTGAATTTCGTCAGCTGCCGCTTTAAATACCATTCCGGCAAGCCTGCAATAGCCGGAGCAGCCAGCTCCTGACGACCCTGCCCCTGATCACCATGACAATAGGTGCAGAGCTTGTACACCCGTTCACCGCGCTTATTATCCGATTGCGCCGATCCGGTGTTTGATACGAAAAGGATTGAAAGAAAAACGGAAAGAAAACCTAACCGAAAAAACTTCATCTAGCACCCACTAAGGTCCGTATTTCGATGATACAGCATTTTAAAATCCGGGCTATTACAACATAAGATCGCAAAGGGAAGCAACTGAAAGCTGTTTTTTTTTCATACTCGCGATGCCTTGTACTCCTCATATCGTTCGGAGTTCACAAGGACAGCAAGCGATAAGGAACTTTGCTGAAGGCAGCCATGACAGGAGTTATCTTGAACGATACACAAGCTTTTATCAAAAATTAAAAAACCGAGGCTCAAATGGCCTCGGCTTCTATAAACATCTTTTTATTTTCGAATCAGCTCAAAACTGTCTTGGACGCTTTTGCGACGCGAACTTTTGAGCCGTTTTCGACCTTGTAGCCGATACCGGTTCTTTTCTTGGTTTTTGGGTCAACCAAGGCGACGTTGCTAATATGGATCGCCATGACTTTGTCGATGATCCCACCTTCGTCACCGTTTGCGCCGGGACGGGTGTGTTTTTTGAAAATATTTTGGCCGCCAACAAAGACAGCGTTTTTCTTGAAGTCGACGCGATCAATCTTGCCAACACCGCCTTTAGATTTGCCGGTGAGGATGACGACTTCGTCACCTTTCTTCAAACGAAACTTTTCCTGGTATTTCGTCAGTGTTGTCTGGGCCATGTCGGGTATCCATTTAAACGTTGATGTTTCTGGTTTTCAGAGCTTCTTTGGCTAATGTTGCCCTAAGCGAACTTCTCTACTACGGGAAAGCATCCTCCAAGTCAAGAGAACTTTGACTCATTTTGTTCCAATCGAGTCCGTCTTTCCTAATGGATTGGCGCACCCGTTAAGGACCTTACTCGTCTAGCTTCCCCCGGACAAGTCGGTCGGTTATAAGAGGGGGGAGAACTTTGTTGGATGAGGAGAAGCGATCTTGAAATCCCTTCGGTTACTGTTCAGTTTCCTGGCCTTTTTGACTCTAAGCACGGCCGCCATGCAAGCCCAAGAGTTTGACCCCAGCGGCAAGACCAGACTCGACATACGTCCCAATGACGTTATTATATGGCAGGCTGTTCAGGCCATTCAGGATCGCGATGGTCACCTCTTGGTGGGCTTGCGTTTGATCACCAAAGACAGCTTCTCTATTTATAAGAGCAGATTGGAATTTCGTCCACCATCCGGCTTCATGGTGAACATCAAGTCAGCCCCTCCATCTCGGCAGCAGGAAGATCCGATAGGGGAGGGCATGATTGAGGTTTATGATGGCGGTGATTTTGAAATCGAACTGACAGGCACCCGAAGATTTACGGAATCGCAGCTCAGTCTTGGCGTTACTTTTCTCGGCTGCACCCAGCAAATTTGCCTTTTTCCTTACACGGAAGAATTGAAAATTCCGGTCTATGCGGCGGATCCAAGCAGCACAGAAACCACTCTTCCCCGCACTTCGTCGCCTGATCTTCAGGATCTTACTCAGCCTCAAGATCATCCGCCTGTGACCATCAGCGAAGACTCGTACACGAGCAAGCTCACCACCGAAGAACGCTATGCCGAACGACTGAAGAGTGGAAAACTCCCTTGGTTGCTCGTCCTCCTGGTCGTCTTTCTCGGTGGCATCGCGACCAACCTCACACCCTGTGTTTTCCCCATGATTCCTATCACCCTTAGGCTTCTGGCGCAGCAGGGTCATGCTCGCTTTGCATCGACAGTCGTCTATGCTCTGGGAATTATTTTGACCTATACAGGTCTGGGAATTGTGGCCACTTTAAGCGGCGGAATTTTTGGCTCCATCCTCGCCAACGCCTGGGTCAATATTGTTTTCGCCCTGCTCTTCATCGTCCTTGGCATCACCATGCTGGGTTTTGGTAACCTCAGCAAATTACAGGCTGTCGGTTCACAGATGGGTGCCGGTCGATCGTCTTTTTTCAATGCCTTTGGCATGGGCGCTGGGGCGGGACTGGTCGCTGCTCCTTGCACAGGGCCCATCATGGGCGCTCTGCTCGCCTATGCCACGACCCTGCATAGCACCAGTCAATCGATAGGACTTTTTTTGATCTATAGCACAGGCTTTGCTTTGCCCTATGTGTTTCTAGGACTCGCTGCCAAACGTGTGACGAGCTACAAAGTAAGCCCTCGCGTTCAGGTCGGCGTCAAAATTCTTTTCGCAGCTGCCATGTTTGCTTTGGCCCTTTACTATCTGAAGAACCCCATGCAGGAATCTTTAAAACCTTTTCATGGTCATTGGCAGAAACTCTTTATTGGCCTCACAATAGTAAGCCTACCGATTCTTATCGGGATCGTTCGCAACTCTCATCTCATTATCAACAAAGGCCTCCAATTAGCCCCAACTGCACTCCTGGGGATGGCTCTGTTTGCAGGCGTTCAGTGGGCATCTGGCAATGATATCCCCACTCAATTGAGCTGGA
>JBGSRE010000305.1:0-5394 GCA_041737755.1 Oligoflexus sp. | reverse complement strand
CCAACCAAGGCGTGGATCGGATTATTCAAGTGATGAGCTGCTTTAGAAACCATAACATTTCGCGCTTCCTTTTCATCCTTGAGTTTGGATTTGACTTGCAAGACCTCTATTCGCTCATTTGCTTGATAGGCCTCTTCCCGTAGTTTTCTCTTTTCTGTGACATCCTGTAGCGTTACGAGAACCTTTTCAACCTTGCTTTGCTGATCGAAAATGGGATTCCAATCAATTTCTACAAAGACAGATCGACCTTCCCGGGCAAGAGTCAATTCGCTGGGTAGACTGCCTCGGTTGATTTCAAAAGTCGCGACATCCTTGCTCATGACTGCCTGAATAACTTGCTCAATTCGCTCGATATCACTATCAGTTAGATTACTTTGCTTCAGTACGGTGCGGATCAAGAGCTGCTGATCCTCCGCAAGATCGGTATCGCCAAGGAAGGCTGATCCAGAGCTCGCAGGCGAAAGTTGTTGGCCAAGAATCTCTGCTAGGCAAAGTGAGTGCTGCTCGCCGATGGTGCCATCGGCGGATTCGATGGTAAAAATGCCGAGGCGAATACTCTGCATAATGGAGCCAATATCGCGGTTAACACTCGCGATTTTATCTGCCGAATCGGCAAACAACGCTCGACTTGAGCGTAACTGGTCAATCAAGGCTAGCCTTGTAAGAAGAGCATAAGTCGTCACCAAGAAAAGGGTCGATACTGCTAAATAGAAAAACATTAAATCTTTAAAAGGCACGAAGTATAGGAGGCACAGAAAAGCTAGGGAGCTGACGCCAACATAGGAAAGCATGCCAGAAAGACTCTGATAGAAAGGAAGCGTCACCGAAATGAGAACCAGAATCCCGATTTGATAATAGGGGTGGAAATCATTGAGACAGGCGATCCAAACCAAATGCAGAGTCATTATCATCATCGCGGCATAGAGAAAGGCGAACAATGTTTCGCGCTTGATTCGGATGAAGGTCAAGCCAAAGAGAAAGGCAGCTAAGCCGGCTAACGGCAGGCGTCGTAGGATAGTGTCATCGCATTCTATCAAAATTCTTTGATACACGCCCCCCCAAAGGGGATAGACAATTCCGCCAATTAAGCAAGTTGAACGAATCAGAAAAGATTCTTCTTTAATTTTTTTGCTTGATAGAACATCTGCAAGAGTCATCCATCGTTCCTTACCAAAAACCTGCTTGCAGGTCGTGGATCAATCGCAGGGCCTTATCTATCAAGGTTTGGCCTTGACTCAAGGACCCGTGATTTTCTCGAGGATAGGGATCGGATTTTTGCGTAAGGAATGCATGGGCAATATATGCCGAACCACTGACCATGACTGGAGTAGCTGCCGACAATTCAAATGAAGCCAGGAGCTGCCTTAAAGGATCCCCATATCTTTGAACAAAATCGTCGGTAAAGAAAAATCTCAAGCTTGAGTCATCTTGTGCCGATCCTTGCTATGCCCAGGAATTTTTAAATATACATAAGAGGCTCACCATGGTGAAGCGTCTCACATTCTGCCTTCTGGCGCTGGCAACTTTTCCTTTGGCTTGCTCCAAGTCCCCTAGCCCACAGGGAACCCAGCAGACCGCTGACGGTCAGCCGGTCGCTGCCCAGACCGCTCGCGTTCATTTCTTCTCGGTTGCCTGGGGTTGTGTGGAAGTCGAGCAGTCCAAACTCGATGCTGCTTCTTACACTATTAAGGATTTTGCAACTAAGACCGGTGCCTGTCCTGAAACTCTTCCCGTTCTGACCAGCACGTCCAAGCAGCTGCTGAATTGCCCCGTCGAAATTGGTCCCAAGTTGATTCCTGCCAGCTATATTCTCTTTGATAAGCGAAGTCTCGATGGTAAGACGGTCAGAGATCTGCGTGCTGATGGCTTCACGACCGAAAACTTTTGCCCAGCGTTGGCGGAAAGAACTTTTAACTGAGGTGAAGCGATGGCAAAAGGCAGTTTCTTGAAAAGTCTCGGTTTGATGTTCGCCGGAATGGCCTGCACCGAGCAAGCCAGTGATTATCGCGGACGTACGGCTCAGCCTGCCACTCAAGGGGAAGAACTTGATGTTAGCGCCAGTCAGACCCAAAATACTGAGAGGCCGGAATCAGAGACTGGCCCACAAACCAATCCAACACCGGTCGTGACCCCAACACCGACCACCACGCCCGCACCCTTGAATGCAACTCAAGCCTCGGCTTTGGTTCGCGGTAGCTGCATTTTTGCTGGCTGTCACGCCGATGGTGCGACTTTGATGGCTTCACCGAATATTCTGTTACAGCTCAGGGACAACCTGATGCCGCCGACTAATCAACAGCGCTATACCCTCCGCCCCGCGGATCGAGCTGCGCTGGTAGCCTATCTGCAAAACCGCAGTCCTGCTGCTCTTGCCGAATGATTGATCGCTCCTATAGGTTTTGGCCATTTTGGGCGGTAATTCGGCTTCACTAGAATGCCTATTTTTTCGCCAAAAGTGACTTAAAAATCTTATTTTACCGGCTTGTTAGCTGCCACATTTAGGGCCTCGAATCCGCCTATTCTTCAGCTCAATCTATTGCCAAAAGTAAGAGCCGAACCTGCTGATTGTGGGCCTTTACACCCGATAGCCTTGAAGGGAAAGACTGCGTTTTTTGGGCAGAAGCTTGAGCCTTATACCGGCTGCTCTCCCTGAAATAAATGGGCCACAAAAAGGGCAAATATTTTGGTTATGGTCGGCATTCGCGCAAAAATGGTTCTATTCATCTTCGTCCTGCTCAGCGCAGCTGCAGCAATCGGGATCTATTCCATGCGTTCCACCATTACTTTAGTATTTGGCAATCTGGAAAGACAACTTTTTCTAGCTGATGCCATTCGCATTGAAAATGGCTTTCTTGATTCCTTGAATCAAATTCAGAGCAAGGCTCTGGACTGGGCCACGTGGGATGATTCCTATCATTTCATGGAAAAGCAAAATGAAACCTATTTGAATGCCATCGATGCTCCGAGCAATTGGGTGGCAATCCGAATTGATTCGGTTGTGTATCTCGACAGAAAGCTCAACACCTACTATTCCTATGGCGTTGACTTGGACCAAGGCTTGCGGAAATCTATAGAGCCTTTGTTCATGCAAGCTCTCGAGCGATATCTTAAGTCGCAACAACCACTTTTAGAAAATGGCTTCAAGGGACTTTCAGGACTTCTATCAGAATCAGGTCAACTCTTTGCGATTTGCATTTTACCCATCAATCTGGTGGACAACAGTCAACCGTCCAATGGTTTCTTGGTCTGGGGACGGCAATTTAGTGCTGCTGAACAAGAGATATTCGCCAAGACGGTGAACTATCCGGTGCAAATGGCTTTGGTGAAGGACTCCGATCCATCATCTCGGCGCGAGTCTGATCGCGTAGCGGAAGGTGTTTTTCTGGATTTTAGCCGCGATGACTCGATCCTCATAACGCATATTTTTCGCGATCTTTCCAACCGTCCGATCCTTGCCCTGCATACCCAAATGCCAAGGCAAATTCATCAATTGGGCAAGAAAATGCTGAGCGATATAGCTGTCCTGATTGCTTTGGGTGTGGGTCTCACCTTGATCGCGTTGGTCATCGTCGGCGATCGATTTGTAGTCGCTCCCCTGTCACTCATTGCCAGACAGGCGAGTCGTATCAACAGCTTAAATCAAGATTCGCGTATCAATATATCGCGAAAGGACGAGTTCGGTGCTTTGGCAACGGCCATGAATCATATGCTCGACACGCTGAGCGAACGAGCCGAGTTTATAAAAAAGCAGCAGGAGCAGCTGACGCAGAGTGCAAAGATGGCATCATTAGGTGAATTGTCCAGCGGCGTTGCTCACGAAATTAATAATCCTCTGGCGATCATTAGCGGATTTGCCCATTTGATTGAACGTCAATGCTCGGAAGAAATCATAAAACCTGAACAGATAAAGACCCATGCCATACGGATTCAGTCTGCTGTAGACCGAGCATCCAACATCATCCTAGGCCTCCAGTCCTTTGCTCGGCAAAGAGCCTCCGATCAGTCTTTGCCCATTCCATTGGGATCGATTTTGCAAGAAGTGACTTTAGTTTGTGCCGAGAAACTGCAGGCAGCAGGGGTCGAGTTGATGATCGATACGGCGGGTATTGAGCCGTCCAATCTTTATCTACTCAGTCATGCCGGTGAAGTTGAACAGGTGCTGATCAATCTCCTCAGCAACGCAGTTGATGCAAGCCTGGATGCAGAAGAAAAGTGGATAAAGATAGAATTCAAGCATCAGTCTGAACAACTCGAAATTCATGTCCTGGATTCAGGACTCGGCGTTCCTGAGCAGTTCAAGAATAAGATCTTCGAGCCATTTTTTACGACCAAAGAAGTTGGTAAGGGGACGGGACTCGGTTTGTCCATTTCCAAAGGACTGATCGAATCCAATGGGGGACAACTTTACTACGTGCCGAACTCGAAACCTACCTGCTTTGTTATCGAAATGCCTTTAACAAAGTTTCAGTAGATCATTTTTAAGCAGGCTCCGGCTCAAGGGATGAGAGCTGAGAATGAACTACTCAATAGTCAAACGAATCTTTAATTCCGTCCAACCTGCCAGGGGCTGCCCCAGGGGATTTTTTCTTGGTGAAAACTTGGCTTTTTTTGCAGCATTCAGCACCCGTTCATCCATGCCGAAACCAATTTTCTTACGCAGTTCGGCCTCCACCACGTTGCCTTTGGCGTCGATATAGACTTCGATGACAAAAGATCCTTCCAGACCTGTGTCCTCTGCCTCTGGGGTAAACTCTGGCTTGATGAAACTTCCCGCCACGAGTTTGGCATCCTCACTCAAGTCGCGATCCAGCTTGCGAATCTCTTCAGGTGAAAGGCGCTTGCCCTGGTCTTCAACCATAGTGGTATTCCCCGCCGGGACACTAAAATTGCCTTTTCCACCTTCAGCAAAGGAATCTTTACTCAGTCCTAACACAGGCTGAGGGGGCGGCGACGATTCAGCTGCTTTGCTTGGCGCCTTGGTCTTCTTTTCTTGGGGCTTGGGTGTAGGCTTTGGTGCCTCAGGCTTTGCTGGTTCCGCAGCGAGCGGCTCAGGTGCCAGGGGCTTAGGCTTTTCGACGACATTGACCGAAACTCTTTTATAGACTGAAGCTGGCTCGGCCTTGGGGATGAATTGGACTCCGCCCAGCATAGCGAGATGAAGCAAGAGCGATCCGGCCCAAAGCAGCAGCAGATAGGGAAAGCCCGGTTGTCGCAATGTATCCATTCTGCATCCTGTCCATGAAATACGGTTGTTGACTTGACCCTCGCCAGCGCATCCCTATAATAACTCAGAAGATGGTGATGTAAATAGATGGGAAAGCAGAGAGTGGGTCTTAATGCTTTCAAAATGCAGGTGGCGATAAGGAACTATCGATGACCAGCTCAAAAAAAATA
>JBGSRE010000282.1:0-3516 GCA_041737755.1 Oligoflexus sp. | reverse complement strand
AGGCACTCAGTACATCTGAGTGCCTTTTTTAATGTTTGTGACCTCGTGTGACACGCTAGCGACCGATCAATGCCTCTATGGGGAGCGAATCTCATTTCTCGATCTAAATATAGAGTTGCTACAAATTGACCAGAAAACCATAGCAGGAGGGATTTTAAGTGGATCAAGATATGGTGCAGAAATTTAAGGAGACACTGCAGGGATGCGGGATCAACTTGAGCGAAGTAACCCTAGGAACAGGCGACGTTAGGTTCAACTTTCTTTGCTGTCGTGACGACTGTTCTTCTTTGAATTTTGTACAAGAGGCTGCCGCGCAGTCTAAGCGATTGACGTCTATGGTAATCGAAGGCCAGCTTAAGAAAGTCCTGTTCCTATTAAAGGATTTTGCTGGCGAGTATCAGCCTGTAGTTCTTATGGATGAAGCGTCTATGTATGTGGTTTCGGGGTCATTGAATTCTGGTGATAGGCAAACCGAACAGCCGCCAGATATCAAGGTATGGTTTCGCAATCTGGTAGGGCATGAGTTTCCAAGCCAATTTTTTGCAGACCCCCTTTACAACGCAGGAAAAAACCTATGGGTTTCTGAGAGTATAGTGGATAGAAGTTTCGAAATTAGTTTTATGTTCGGGAGACTTCCTGAGCTACCAGGTGATTGGATGGCGTTGGGATTTTGGGGTTATGGCTGTAATTCTTATGCCCTCTACGTGGCATCGCAAAAAGGTGATAGGACTCGCTTCCTGCGTATGCCCCTGGGGGGAGTTTACATGAGTTCTGATGAACCACATAAGATTATGGAATTTTTAGCATTACTGCATTGGATAGATGAACGGTTTGGCGATTGTATCGTCGCAGAAAACTTGTGGGTAAACATGAATGACATCAGGAATTGGTCGATTAGCTTTAAGAATGGTCTGACTCTGACGCCACGAGGCATTTGGGGTAAGAAAAAAATTATTGTTGATTTTGGATTCGATAGGGACGCCTACCTCTATGATAACGCCGAGGAAGCGGCGACTTTTAAGGCAATGCTTCGCCGTTATAGGTATCTTCTCCTTTCGGATTACAACGGATAAATTTTTGACCCCATCTGACAATACGCGATCCGAATAGAGAGCAAATTGCAGCGAAGCTCGTTGCCTTTGTGTGGAGATCAAGCATTGAAAATGTCTGATGTAATTCGATCCTGTAAAGCAGCATGCCCAATGGATAGTGCTTGGATTAGGGACGAACTTTACGGGGAGTATAATATTGAAAACTATGGCAAGACCGTGAAGAAAGTCTTGTATTGCGTCACCCCCACCAGGGAAGTCCTAGCGCATTTCTACAGGCATGAGTACGACCTACTCATCAGCCATCATCCTTTTTTAGTTCCTGTTCCACAACTTATCTTCCACACAGCCCTGGATTGCTGCGAAGCTGGGTTAAACGATCAGTGGCGCGATCATATTGGATTGCATGTGCCTTATCGTCACTTTGATGGGACCTTGGGGTGGTATGGAGAAATCGATCCCATTCCTTTCCCACTCCTATGCCAGCGGGTTAAACAGCTATCGAATCACATTGATGGCGAAACCTGGAGCGTCGATCCAAATTTTGTTGTTAAAACCGTCGTAATTTGTTCTGGCTTAGGTGGTGCAGTCAACGAACAAGCGCTATCCACTCAGGCCGATTGCTACATCATTGGCGAAAATGTAATGCAGGCACAACACACAGGTTTTTCTGCTGTTATTGAAACTGGGCATACAAATTCGGAATGGATGGGGGTTCGGCTGTTTCAGCGGATTCTCAAAGGAGTGCAGGTGGACCTTGCTCCACAAAGCATAGATTACTATGGAAAAGAAGTGAGGCGACAAAGAGGCATTAGGTGAGCTTTTGTGAAGCTCTACGACTATTACTGAAGGAAGACAAGCCATGAAAATTCTTTTTTTAGATATTGATGGTGTTCTAAATTCAGAGCAATCTTCGATCGCCTACCAGAGGGACATTGGACTTTTGCAGCTCACGGGACCGCTGCGAGAGCACTATCTCTGTCCCTTGGCCGTCTCAAATCTAAGGATGATCGTGGATCAGCTTCCAAATCTACGTATTGTCATTTCTTCAAGCTGGAGACTTAATCGCTCGATTGCGGAATTGCAGGCGCTTTTCGAGTTAATTGGATTTCATAGAGAGCTTATTGTGGACGTAACGCCTCAACTTCCAGACCATTCGAGGCCAGGGGAAATTGCATTGTGGCTGAGTTCTCGTGCTCCGAAGGATGTTGATTACGTCATCGTAGACGATGACCCTTCAGATTTCAGAGAAATGGATGAACACCTCGTTAGGACCTCAGTTTTAGAAGGATTGATGTATCGAGATGCACGGCGCATCATGAGTAGATTCAGACCATGACTCGAAAAAATCCTAAGGCCAAACCCAAAGACTCAGTTTTGGTCTCTCCCTCAGCATTTCCCCGGGAGGCCAAGGGGCCTTGCGGCTTGACTTAATGTAGATTATACTCTTATACGATACTCTCGTATAAGAGTGCAACATATGAATATATTTGAACATTTGCAAAGAATCGCAGGTCTTTTGACCGAGGTACAGCTCGATTTTGCTCTCATTGGTGGTTTGGCTCTGGGAGCTCACGGAGTTCAGCGATTCACCAACGACATAGATTTGTTGATAGACGGGGCTGAGCGCCTCCGCCTTAAACAGCTATTGTTGAGAAATGGCTTTGAGCTTTTTGCTGAATCGACCGAGGTTATGCAGTTTTCCGGCGCAATTGCGCTAGACGTCCTCTGTGCCAACAGGCCGATCAGTCTTGCTATGCTGCGGGACGCAAAGGTTTTTAAGGGCCTTTCCTTGAAAGTGCTGGGAGCGGAGCAAATCATTGGTCTGAAAATTCAAGCGTATTGCAATGATCCAAAGAGAGAGCTGAGGGACAAAGCAGATATTGCGGCCCTGATTCAGGCAAACAAATCTCTTGATTGGATAAAAATTAAAGAATATGCAGATCTTTTCAACCAATGGTCGGTATTGGAAAGTTTAAGACAGATGTATCGTGAGACATAACATGACTTTCGAAGAATATTTGCAATGGCTTGAGGAAAATCGGCGACTCTTCCCCGTCGCTCCTAAGCGAAAGCCCACCCCTGCCCATCCAGGTCGTGTGCTACGAGAAGAATTTATTGAGAAATTGGGTTTGACCCAAACGGAACTAGCAAAGAGATTGAATTGTCGATTTGCGAAGATCAATGAAATCCTAAATGAAAAAAGAGGCGTCACACCCCAATTCGCCATCCAGTTAGAAGAGACCTTAGGTCTTCCTGCCGAGGTTTGGCTTTCTCTTCAATCCGAATATGACCTTTGGAAGGCTCGAAAGCGAAGGTCCGCTTAGATTCTTTCAGCCGCTATGCAGGCTTCGTGGACATGCTGAACGGACACCCATTCCAATCCAATCTGCTTGGCACGCACCAGGATCTCTTGGACTGTTGTCTTGCCAATGCCTGTGCTGACCGCTATGTCTCCTTGAGATAG
>JBGSRE010000270.1:0-2388 GCA_041737755.1 Oligoflexus sp. | reverse complement strand
CTTCCAGCACCAGTTCGCTCTGGCCTTCCGTATAGCCGACCAGTTCCAAACTCCGCTTACCTGTCTTCTTCATGACGAGATTGTGCCGAAGCTCCTGCTCCAACTTTTTTTCTGTCATGAATAGAACGCGGTTCATGTCTTCATCGACTTGGCTTTCCAGTTTTAAGGAACCCATCTGCAGTTTGGTATAATCAAAATTGATAGAATTGGTCTTGGGATTGCAGGCCAAGAGGACATTGTTTTGCGTCCAAGCGTCCTGGTAACTGCGTTTGATCGTCAGATCCGATTTTGCATACCATTCGTCGGATTCATCGATCACAGAATGTTTGGCTTCGGTTTTATCGATCAGAGAAAGTTTGCTGCCCGCTTGCGTTTGACAGCTGCGATCAGAAACCCGGCTCTCTTGCCGAGAGTATCCGTAGTCGCCCATATTCATGCCGTCAATCGTTTGCAGAAAGCTGGCATTCAGGAGAGTGTTCAAGGCCCGCGAATTATCTGTAAGCCGAATCATTCCTGCGCCTGTCGGGTTGCCGATCTGAGTGCCGCAACCGGCTGCCAGACCAAGTAACAACGCCAGTCGCGCGAATTGTTGAGTCGATTGCATCACATTCATCCTTTCACAACAAACACGAGGGGAAGAGTTGCATGTTGAGCCGCACAACGCGATCAGGCTTTCCTTCTGACCGATCTCTCTCAAGTTCTAACAGTCTTTGCTGAAAGAGTTCAATCTCTTGTTTGATCTTCTCAAATTGTGCTGCCGAGACTGACAAAACCAATGCTGATATATGCCGGAGATCGGGAGGCGCCGTCACCATAGCTTCGAGACCATGCGGAATCGATTCCTGGTGATACTTCTGCACGGACAGACTCATGACCTCAGGGCCGGTCGAGATTATATTGTTCGTCTGCACAAAGCGATCTGTTTCCGCATCCTTCTGGATCAGTTTGAGCTTCTGCAGAAGTTCCAGCGACTCATCGGCTTGCTTGACCGAAATTGCCGGACGAACATGGCCCGCGATCCATCGAGCATCTGCTTGAAACTCTTCCAGCGAAACCATTTCGCGAATAACAGCATGGTACCATTCGCTGTAATAGGAGAATTGATCCTGCTCAAGCCGCGAAGTGATCATGCCACTGCGGATTTCCAGGGCTTCCCTGAACGTACGGGCTATTTCTTCGGAAGCTTTTTCCCGGGTCAGGCGAGCCAAGGCAAGGAAATAGCGCCGTTCGTCTTTGCGAAGATCCAAGGCATCGACAATTTTACCAGCCGCACGCTCCGTCACAGGCCGTTTGCCCTGAACAATCAAGTGCACGAGATTAGTCGCAGAAAAACCCAGGTCGACAGACAACTGCCGATACGAGTAATTCCTCGTCTCGTTCTTGGTTTGCTTGTGCAAAGTCCGAAAAAAATCACTGCAGTTGTAAAATGTACTGGGTGGATGCTTATGAGACACTTCCCGCAACAGCTTACGACTTTCGGTTTCCATGATGCCTTACCTTCCTGCGATCGTGAGATCCAATCACAATTTTTTATACCTCAGCTTAGCAACGTATACAAGTTTTCTTGGGGCCTCGGGATACAGAATTTCTACCCTCACTGCAACTAATTGTAATATTTGTTAATTCCTTGTTTTTATCGCAAACAAGCGTATACGCTGCTGAATTTATTTCATCTTAAGATATTGTTTTTATTAAAGCAATATGACTTTATTGGTTTTTGTTCGCTGTTTCAAAATCGGTATACAGTTTTTTGAGACTAAATTTCCTACCTATCGCACATGAAAACTTGTATGCCTTGGTATTACTGATAAAAACAAAATTGATTGACAGTCTTTTGTATTCAAGATACAAAATAACTACGCACAGATAATTCCGAATCATTACTTGTGCAAAAACTTTATATGAATAAAATCATATAGTTAATTCAATTTTCCGTATACAAAGGAGAACGTCATGTTTATGAGGAAGACCCGTCTGTTTCCAGCTCTCTTGGCTCTCTCGCTCTTGGGTGGCTTTGCTTGTACGAAGGATGATGACGATGATAAACAGCCTGTACCTACCGCTGATGGCAGCCCGTTTACCCCAGGTTTGAGCATCGCTGGAACTGTGGTGAAAGATCAGCGTTTTTCAACACTGAAAGTCGCCTTGGAAAAAGCTGGACTGGTCGAAGTCTTGGAGCAAGGCGAATACACGGTCTTCGCTCCGACTAACGAGGCCTTCGCTAAAATTCCTGCCGACACCTTGAACGCCTTGCTGGCCGATAAGGAAGCCTTGACCAAGGTCCTTCTCTATCATGTGGTTGCCCAAGAGAACATTCTCGATGGCGTGGTTAACATGTATCGAGAAGCGGCAAGCGGCTGGCGCTCAGTGATACTGCGATATGCGACT
>JBGSRE010000221.1:0-2321 GCA_041737755.1 Oligoflexus sp. | reverse complement strand
CGACCCAATTTTTCGATAGCAATCGTCTGGTATTCCATCAGTCGTTCTATGAGCAGCAGGTGTTCGGCCGCCATGAGTTGCCACATCGAATGATCGAGCTGAGTCGTTGACCAGCTTTGGGCGGCATGCTCCATACTGTGGATATGATCGGCTAGACTCCGGAACTGCAAGGTTCGGGCGGCTCCCTTAATCGTATGTAAGTTCATCAGAATTATTTTAATCAGCTCCTTGAGAGGCACCGCGAGTTCAGGGCTTTTCAAGAGAGCCTGATTTTGCGCAAGAAGTTCTCGGGAGCTTTTGATAAAGCGCTGAAATTCACTGTCCCGAATTCGGATGATTTCAGCGACCATGCTCAGTTCTTCAGCGGAATGCCGAGCTTCTTCCTGCCATTTTCGAAGATTCGTCACATCATTGATCGTGACCAGAAGCTTATCGATGCTTTCATCATCATTCAAGATTGGATTCCAACCCAATTCATAAGTTCGCGCTTCACCCAAGCTCGTCTGGCGCTGGATATTCCGCGGCAGAGTATCCTTATTGAGTTCAAAGTTGAGTACGGATTCGCCAAGACTGGCTACCACGACACTGTTCACCTGAGCCTGCACATCGGGAGAGATATCACTTCGAGCAAAGAGCAGAGCTAGTGCGGGCTTGTGCTCTAGGTTGTGCTGTTCAAATATGTTTTCCAGATAGAGCGAGTAGTCCCGGTGAATAAGCTGATTAGGGCCATGAATCGCCAGGATACCGAGTTCAATAGACTGCATGATCGAACGAATTTCACGGGTTTGCTCTTCCACCCTCGCTTCCAAAGTAATGTTGAGATGTCGTACTTGTCCTTCAGAAGTTTCGGCCCGCTGAAAGGCATGGGAAAACCGTGCCGATAGCATATAGGATTGGCAGAAGGTAAAAATGAAGACGCCCAGTCCTGCCAAAGGCTGGCCTACGATATAGCCGCGAAGCAGGATGAAGTCATGAATGACCATAACGACTAAAACGAAGAGGGAGAAGAGAAAAACGCCGATTCCATCACGCCGATTTTTAAAGGCCCTTATCATCACGACAAAGGTGTAAAGAATGGCAATGGCTCCCACCAACTGGAACGTTTGCGTGCTGTCGACGAAGCTACGGACCTTCATAGGGCTGATGATGATCATATAGAGGACCGATAAGCCAGTGATAAGGGCCGCAAAGCGGGTGGACATCTCGCGGGGATAGAGGGATCGCACATACCAGAGAAATGCGACGATGCAGATGATCCAGCTATCATTATAAACGTGCAGTCGCCACTCAATACCTGGAGGCAAGAGGAGGGCCCACACATTGGCAGGATCCCCAGCCAGAACATGAATGCCCATAGAAAGACAGAGCACACCATAGTAAAGCGTGGACGAATCACTGCGTCGCAGCGAAAACAGACCAAAATGATAGAGGCCCATGATAAAGAGTGTGCCGATAATAAACTGACTGTAGGCGGTCATGCTTTGGATGTAGCGTCCCACTCCATCTTGGGTGCCAAGGTAAATTGGGGTCATCATCCCACCCAAAAAAATATCGAAATTAGCGACTTCCAGCACAATTTCGAAGGCGGCAGCTTGCGGTATAAAGCTATAGTTCCAATTGCCTTCGAAATCACCAAGCGAACTGGCAGCGTCTTTTCCTGGTTGGCCGATTGTGCTGATAAGTTTGCCGTCGATAAAGATGCGAGCGCTGGAGTAGATAGGGCCCAGCATAAGACGCAACTCTTTCGGTTGATCGAGCAGGACCCGCATGCGATAGCTGGCAAAGCCATGGGCGGGGAACGGCTGATCGAAATTCCAGGCCGCCGGGATTTTGAGGTAGATTGGCGAAGAGGCCGCGTTGTCCGTGATGATCCATTGCTGCCAAAAAAATTCCGCATCTCCCGTCAAGTTCAGCATCGGATCCTTTTTTTGATCCCAGCTACGAAGATCGACGGTCCCCTTTTGCAAAAGCTGCGCATGACCCGGCCGACTGCTCAAGAGAAGTAGCCAGGCGATGATCAGATATTGCCAGCTCCATAAACCCACGAATGCCTCAAAAAATAGTCGGACTTTCTTGCTCAAGCCATCGGTATTTTTTAAAGAATTCTGAAGCTTCTAATCCTTGGTGAGAGGCAGATTTTTTTCGGTCCAAGCGCGAAAGCCGCCCTTCATGGACAAAACGCGATTGTAGCCCATTTTTTGAATATTATGGGCGGCAAGGATGGAGCGATAGCCACCCCCACAGTAGAGCACCAGGGGAGTTTCGGGATTGGGAACTTGCCCTTCGATATCTCTTTCAATCAAGCCCTTGGACATATGGAT
>JBGSRE010000644.1:0-4521 GCA_041737755.1 Oligoflexus sp. | reverse complement strand
AAGCGTAAGGGGGGAAGCCGAGGAATTTGCCAGGATCTCATCCTGCTCGATGTACTTTTTCGGCTCGCCTCTGCTGTGTGATTGAGCATTCGCGGCTCGTTTGGCTTGCTCTATCAGCTCCAAGGCCTGCTCTTGGTCCATATTCAGCAAACGATTGAGTGTTCGCGGAGACATTTGTGCCACTTCCGACGGGGTTGTAAAACCTTCCTGGATCAGAAGTTCGGCCATCATATCATCCAAACCCTCGATTCTAACAAGAGTGGTTTTTGCTCCTGCCATCTTCTCTTCAATGGAAGATTCACTCTTAATATCGAGACGCCACCCTGTCAATTGAGCTGCCAATCGAACGTTTTGACCACGCTTACCAATTGCCAGCGAAAGCTGGTCATCACCAACGATCACTTCCATACTATGGTTGTCTTCGTCAACGATAACTTTGCTGACAACCGCGGGCGCCAAAGCGTTGCAGACCAAACGAGCTGGATCGTGGTCGTAAGGAACAATGTCGATCTTCTCGCCATTGATCTCATTGACGACCGCCTGAACTCGAGAACCCTTCATACCAACACAAGCGCCAACTGGATCGACCGAAGAATCACGCGAGTAAACAGCGATTTTCGAACGGTAACCAGGATCACGGGCTGCGCTTTCAATCGTCACGATTCCATCATAAATCTCAGTCACATGCTGACTAAAGAGAGCAACTAAAAAGCCCGGGTGCGCACGCGACATTATAATTTGCGGACCCCGGCTAGAACGCTTAACATCCACGACATAGGCTTGGATGCGGTCTTTCACTCGAAATTTCTCGGTAGGAACCTGTTCTTTATAGGGAATCACGGCTTCAGTTCGGCCTAAATCAACGATAATATCGTTGCGTTCGAAGCGACGAACATAACCGCTTAAAATTTCACCAACGCGATCCTTGAATTCTTCGAAGATCTGAGAGCGCTCGGCATCACGGACTTTCTGAACGATGATTTGCTTCGCAGATTGAGCCGCAATACGACCAAACTTTGTGGTGTCGATCTTGATACCGATCGCATCCCCTAGGACAGTTTCAGAATCCAGTTTTCGCGCGTCGCTGACAGCGATCTCTAAACTTTCGTTGGCTACATCGTCATCATCCACAACCGTGCGGAATTGATAGAGTTCGATTTCATCGGATTCTTCGTTATAATGAGCTTCAAGGTCGGCCGTCGCACCCAAGGTCCGGCGCGCGGCATGCACCACTGCCTGCTGAAGGGCATCGATGATAACTGCTTTGTCCAGATTTTTGTCGCGGCTGACGCCGGAAATGACTTTGCGGAGCTCGGATTCCAATTCTGAACTATCGATAAGAGTCATCGTCGGTCGTTCCTTCTCAAGAAATTGTCAAAAAAGTTTAAAAAGACTCACCATTCCAAAGCCATAAAGGAGTGAACATCACCACTCGAAAACGACATTGGCCTTGCGAATCACTTGGAATGGAAAGTTCCAGACACCAGCCGGCAACTCTAAGGATACGATATCATCCTGGTCTATTCCAAGAAGCTTCCCTGTACCTTCCATTCGGTTCTGCGTTCTCTCGCCTAAACGCACCTTGATTCTTTGACCGATCACTCGTGAAAAATGCTCACGTGTACGTAAAGGCCGTTCAATGCCTGGTGAACTCACTTCCAAGCGATAATCGCCGGGCACCAATTCATCCATGTCATTTGCTTCGATCAAGACATCGTTTACGCGAAGGCAATCTTCCATTTTGATGCCCTCCGCCCTGTCAATGTAGACTCGTAGCGTTTCTTCGGGGCCATCCCATTCAACTTCTACACATTCGTATCCGAGTGCAGAAATCTTTGGATTAATAAACTCTATAATCTTGTCGTACTGCTGGCGATTCATAGATCAAACACCACAAATAAAAAAGCCCAGCAAGCACCATCACAGTGAGCAAGGCAATCACATAAACCACTATTGATGAGGTCAATGCCCTTCCGGCTTGAGGGGAAGGTTTGCACCAGAATCGACAAAGCTTATTTGGCTTTGCTAACGCGATACAAAAGGCCGATGACTGCGGCCTACCTGGAGACTATCCTGCACGCTGGGTTAAGCGAGCTTGACGCGTCTAAGCAGTACGCTGAAACCCTTCTCACTCTTAATCGAGATGTGCCTGGGATTCACGGCAGACATTCTAACGATCGAGCTTTATCAGCTCCCTTCAGGAAAGTCAATTGTTTTGACCTATTTCTCACTTGCTAAGTAAGTGCGATAAGAGTTGTAAATTGGTCTTCTTCCAGCTGTTGAATAGGATACGACTTCAAAGTCTTGGGCATTCACATCCCAGCCCATCTCGATTAAATCTTTATTATTATTAGATACTTGAAGAGAGCAATCACGTGCCATTTCTGCCTCAACCTGTCAGAAACCGAAGTCGGACGATGAATCCTCAAGCTCGCTTGCACTTTATTGAAGAAGGCATTCGAACCTGGAACTTCCGCCAACTTTTAGATTGGGTCCATCAGCATCAGGAGCGATGGAGCATACGAGAGGAACTATTCATTTGCTATGTACGGGAAAGATTGGGTGATCATACTTCATGGCATTCCAGCATGACTCGTCTGCGACAGCGGGTTTTTGCGGACGTGATTGAGCATCTTGCATTTCGCGCATTGAATCTGCGATCTGTTAAAGATTTGCGTCTTGTGGCAGCAGACCTTAAAGCGATGCAATGGATGTCATCGGATTTACTTTTTCAAGTCGCCTGGGTAAGGGTGGCCGATCGCATGGCAATGCTCCAGCAATTGGATGAAGCATGGCAATTGTATCAGCTTTTTTCAAAAGACGAACCGCGCGGAGAATGGCAAAACCTGACCAATCTTAAAGCCATTACGATTGCTTATCTCTCAAGCCAACTTGACAACGAGGCCTTATCTCAAGTTCTTCGTTCCCATATGAGTACGATGACAGGCGCGTCCTTAGCACGTACCTATTACATCGCCTTTCATCTGTATATCTCGAGTATTAGCGCTCGGAGGTTTGATCAGGTGCGATTGCAGCATCAGCTACGAAAGGCACTTTCCGATCATACTCTGCACAAGGATCATCCCCACCTATCGGCCGCAGCTAACTACTTACTAAATCCAGAACAAGGCTTGGGAGCTGCGCTCTGGCGAAGTCAGATGCCAGATCAATCTCAATCGACAGAAGCAGACCTTGAGTCTAACCCTGAAATGCTCTGGTTCACTCATTGCATAGAAGGCTTGGGAATTATTCAGAGTGCTTCCGATCAACAAAGCATATCAACCCTGCAACTTGCTCTGAAACAGCATGAAAAACAGGGCAACGGATTATTAGCGGCTTGCGCGAGATCCCGACTATTGGGCATTTTGCTAAAGCAAAATCATTTGCGGCGCAATGCTGAACTTGCAGAATTCTGGCAACAAGAATTGAGCCTACTTCAGGTCATGCCTTATACCGAACTGCAAAGTTTCGGCGCCATGCTCCAGGCCGCTCACAGGTATCGGCAAGGGAATTTTCAGGATTGCCTCAACGATCTGCGTCGGGCTAAACGACTTTCCCAGGATCCCGTGCGTCGGAACATTATTTCTATCTGGCTCGCACATGCCCGAGGTCGCGCACACCGAAATCTAGATGTAGAAATGAATCGAGTCAGTCTCCAGCTACTGAATTACTTCTTCTCGCCTAGTTTAAAAAGCCTTGGCAACAGCAACTATTTGGTCAGTGAAATCTATCCGGTGGATTTGACTCTTTATCCAGTACTTAATCGTCTGCTGCAGCAAATTCTTCGACACCCTTACAAAGCACTAGCCACTCATAGTGTGCAGGATTTGGTTTGGCGCCAGACTTCGTCAACCGAAGGATGGAAGCAGAAACTTCGCAATACCATTGCGCGTCTTCGCTCCAAATTTAGATTTATGCTTGCCCCTTTAGTGATTCAGGCACAAGGATCCATACACCTCAACTTGGACGCACTAAGCTTTGATTCCGCTCCAGCCAGACTGCAAAGCGAGAGAATCCAAGAAATCCTGAAAGCATTACAGAAAGGGCCACGTTCTATCGATCAACTCTGCCAAGCTACGGGCATTCCCAGCAGCACGTTGCGCCGCTACGTGAAGGAGTTGACAACTCAAGGTTTGGTCTCCGCCGAAGTTTCCCGAACACGCACCCTGTATGGGCTTTCGCACCCTCCATGATTTAGCGTTTTCGTCGCAACTGCCAAAGATTGATAAATGAATAGGCGAGGAGAATAACGTCTGCCGACCAGGAGGCAGGTATTGGGGGAAGTAGACCTCTCTTGGCTAAGGCACGTGCAGCATTAAGGAAAAACCAGTTTCTAGCTAATCTAGCAGATGCCGAGCATATCGGTGGTTACAATCGCGATCATGCATATAATAAGTACTCATCCACCGGGCAAGCTCGAGAAGTCTTTCACTGTAGATCGGCCGATCATCAAGTCGCGCCAAAATGCTCTTGATCTTGAATGCAGGATCAGGAACTTTTTGACTGAGGCCAAGCACAACA
>JBGSRE010000168.1:0-4799 GCA_041737755.1 Oligoflexus sp. | reverse complement strand
GTGCTCGTAATCAAGGTATTGCTGAAGCTCGTGGCTTTTTTATTGCCATTATGGATGCAGATGACGTTGCCCAACCCGATCGAATTCAGAAGCAGGTCGAGCTAATCGTGAATGAAGGCTATGACCTTGTCAGCAGTACTTACCGAATTATAGACGAGCAGGATCGAATGGTTGGTTCAAGGCATCTGCCGTTAACGCATACGGCTATTCGAAAGGCCATGTGCTTTTATAATCCCATCTGTAATCCATCGGTTCTTGCCAAGGCCTATCTTCTCAAGCAAAACCCCTACGAACCAAACCTTCGCTTTGGTGAGGATTATCGTCTCTGGATGCACCTCATGTTGAAGGGTGCTAAGTTCGGGAATCATTCGGATGCTTTGCTTTCCTATCGTCAAGGTCCGGCATTTCATATCAGGCGACGAGGCTTGAAACGAGCCTGGGCAGATGCACAAACCAAGCTGCAAGGCATTCCTTTAATGCCCTGGTATGGAGTGCCTCTTGTTGTGGCGCTGGCCGTGGCTTCTTTTTTCTACCGTCTCTTGCCGTCCGGACTCATGAAGCGAACCTATGAGATCAGAAAGCATTTGACCCGCGTGCTGCAGGGTGGAGATAAAACTCAGGCTCCGACCATTGGAAGTGAGGAAAAGATTATTCCAGTTGCCGTCATTCTTACGAGCTTTAAGGGCTATACTCGGGGGTATGTAGGCAAGGCGGTTGAATCTGTATTGAGGCAGACTGTGCAACCCGCTGAATTTGTGGTAATTGATGATGGAAGTCCCGATGGTACTGCGAATTGGATCAAAGAGCATTTCCCTCAAGTCACGGTCATAAGTAAACCCAATGGCGGCCCAGCGTCCGCCCGAAATCTGGGGATTATCTCAACACGAAGTCCTTACATCTGCTTCCTTGATGACGATGACATCTGGTTCCCAGAAAAGTTGTCGACCCAGTTGAGCTATTTGCGAGAGAATGAAGCACGAGGCGAAAACCTTGGAATCATATTCACAGCACTGCAAATCATTGATGGGCAGGGTCAGTGTCAGGATGTGCGCAGGCCGGCAAAATTGGGTTACGTATGGCCTGACGTTCTTTTGGGAAATAATATTTTGGCACCATCGAGCGTCATGATCAGGCGTAAGGTCTTTAGCGAAGTCGGTTTGTTCAGTGAAGAAAAACGCCATATCTATGTAGAGGATTATGATTTCTGGATCCGAGCTTCCCAAGTTTGCCGGATCGAATCACTTGATAACGCACTGATATATTATCGTGAACATGGGAATCAGGGATCAGGCAACCACAGTTTCATCACTCAACGATCGGTAGGATTAATCCGTGACCATCTGTATCAGCATCCATTAGCCTGCGCTGAGAAGATCGTTGCCTATCACTATTACGGAGCCTTCTTTGTAGCACTGGCTCGAGGCCAGCGTAAGGAAGCTGTCGAATTCCTGCGCAATTCTGGTCTTAGACGATTTTATAAGCTCCTTTTCCTTTTGCGATTTTTGGGCGTCGGTCTGCGGTTTTATAGACCGCTGCAGAGAATTTGGAGGCGTATCGAATACTGGTATGTTTTGCCAAAATCGAACAAAGGAAATTTTTAGTCGTAGTTGTACTATATTCTAAACGTGAGAACGTGATTTCATGAAAATTGCCTGTGTCGTTCAAGGAGATATACGCAGAGGAACGGACGAAGTTCTGAATTTCCTGTCTCTTCATTTTGACACTCTTATTTTCTCAACATGGGAGGATCAGCAGCTCCAGGGCGTTCCCAGTAAGGCTATTGTTGTTCAGAATAAGAAGCCGCAGGAAAACGGATTGTCTAACCGCAACATGCAGAGGAAGACCAGTGCTGCTGGCATTCATTTGGCTAAAGAGATCGGCTGCACGCATGTTCTCAAGTGGCGAAGTGATATGTTGCCAACCAATCTCAATTTAGAAAGGCTGCTAGAGTGGTCTTCCTCTCGGCTTCGGCCTTTGCAATCAGGTCGGATCGTGACCTGCTTCTTCCGCAATTTGACTGCAAATCCAGATCCTTTTTCTTCCATTCCGGATGTTTTTTCTTTCGGGCCTATTGATCTTATGATGATGCTCTGGGGTGATGAAGATTTCGATTATTCAGCTAAGTATAATTTCCCTGTGGATATTCTAAAAGAACTAGGCGTTAACGATCCTGCTCAGATTCCGGCGCATTTCTTTGCGCCGGAATCTGAGCTGTTTGTCATATTGAAATCGAGATTGCAGCGGGCGACGGGCGAGAACCTGAATCATTGTGGTATGATAGATCGATATTTTTATCTCATCGATCATGAAAAATTAAAGATATGCTGGTTTCATCCGGTAAAAGGTTTCCGACCGATTGTGCAGGCAAGGGAATTTCCCTGGTGGACAGAAAAGACTTGGCGCACCCTTAAGCCGATTGCAATCTCGGCTGGGTATCCTATGACTTCGCTACGACAGCACATTATGTTAAAGTCGAATAAACTATTCAATGAGCTTGATCAGTGCAAGCAAAAGGTCTGGTATTTTAGCTATTCGAGAAATAAATCTCTCAGATTTCAAGATAAGATGAGGAAACAGAGCCATGCTCGAAACAAACTCTAAACGATCCATTGTGAACCGACTGTCTCGACTTCAGAATTCATTGAATCTGAACATGGGGACTACTGAGATTTTGCTGGCTCCAACATCAGAAGAGAAGCAGCGTATTGAGATATGTCGCGATAAGATACAATCCCTCCTTGATCTTCCTTCGAGTAAAACTCAATCGGAACAGGAGTGGATCAATAATCGGCGGGTGTTGCGGAATAATATCCTGAAAAGGGATCCGCGCTTTTTTTTGAATTGGCCAGTTATTCGCCGCACAATGTTTGTGGAAGATCAGCCTTTTGTAAATGTCGAACTAGAATTCCTGAGAAGTCTGAAAGATTTGAAAACTCGCTGGGAACCGGCAATCCTCGACCAAGGTGTTGGCAATGCCCCTCATAGCCGATATTATTCCAAGACAAATGCTAACACTCTGCATCATGCTTATACTTTAGCTAAATATGAAACAACCACTTCCAGCCACATGGAAGATTTTGATGTCATTATAGAGTTCGGTGGTGGCTATGGTAATTTTTGCAAACTTTGCCATCGCTTGGGATTTAAGGGGAAGTACTTTATTCTAGACTTGCCGGAGTTCTCGATTCTTCAAGAGTATTATCTCTCGGCCTATGGTCTTCATGTCCGCGAAGGAATTGGTGATGCCGAATCCGCGCAGGAAGGCATTTTTGTCGTCAGGGATTTGAATTTGGAGGTCTTGAGTCTCATCTCAAAGATGGCAACTGACAGCAGGAAGGCCCTTTTCGTTGCTATGTGGTCACTCTCGGAGACTTCACTCGATTTCCGTGAAAATTTTGCCGAAAAAATACACCTCGACTCCATGTCGCATTTTCTTTTTGCCCATCAGGACCGATTCAATGAGATCGACAATCTTACATGGTTTGCTAATTTTAGGGGAAAAGCCCAACCAGCATTAAAGTGGCACATGGAATCCATTTCCCATCTCAGTGGTAATGCCTATTCTTTCAGCCGTCCATGATGGTCGCTTGTCCTGATGCACCGGTTGCGGAGCATCAGCTGTCAGAGTTTGCTAGGCTCTACTGATATCGGCAGCTGCTGGAGTGGGCTATTCCAAAGGCTTCGCAAAAGCGGATGAGCGCGGATTGCTGAAGCTACGTAATCATATGTTCTGGAATTGTAATGATAAGGGAAGCTGTCCTTTTCCCCAGAAGGTCCGATAAACCAATCGACGAGGTCTTCAGGAATTTCCAGCGAAACCAGATTGGGGTACTTTTGCTCCAGGACAGCAAGTGCTGCTGTCAGAGCCGCGTATCGTTCATGAAATTTCTGTCGACCATCCAGCTTGACGGGAAAGTGGATGTAAAGTATCGGAATCGGGCCCCAGCGCTCCTGGGCCCATTGAAAGAAGCGATCCAGAGCGGGCTGCATATCCTTGACTTCAAGCACCCCCTTGATTTCGAACTCATTCTTAAATGCAGCATTGGCCTGAAGGTCGCTAAAATGAGCTAGAAAGCTCCAGCCCCTTTTTTTGTGAACGAACTTCTGGTCGGTAAGCTCGGCGAAAGAATCCATGAAAAGGGCAAGTGGCGTGCTTTTATGGCGCAACCAAAGACGCGCTTCTTGTTGAAGGACCAGTGGTATTATGTCCTCCCGGCTCATAAAAGGCGCGATTTTCCAGGTGCGTGCGTAGATTCTGGTATTCTGAAGCTGTTCTAGCCAGACATCGACCCTTTGCTTCTGAATGTTGACAATAGAGCAGGGAAGGGAGAGCCGATCCAAGACATCGCGACCAAGGCACGCATGTCGTGCCAAAATCCAGGGCTTTTTGGAGGAGAGCCGCATTTGCCAGCGAAGTTTTTGTAGTGGACTTCGAAAGCGCCAATAAGTTTGCTCGATCCATCTGTTCTTGACAAGAAGAGACATCTGTTTACCTAGTCGTTGTAGTAAGTTCGATTGAGCACGATAAAAGGCCATGGCGCATTCCATTCCCTCCTCATCGACAAAAAAAGACCAGACTATGGATGAGCGTTGATTGGCTTCTGTGCATCTGAGATATTATCAGCATAAGCTCTGCAAGGTCAGTTGCAATTCCAAAGTTGGCCAGTTCTGCTTGGTCATGACGGCCTCCTTGATGAGATGAATCTCTTGCCCGCAAGCAAAACCTTGGGCATTGTTTGCAGAAATAGGATGTCCATGACGCGTTTGAGTTTTCAAAACCACATCGAAGATCAAGCCAA
>JBGSRE010000153.1:0-5323 GCA_041737755.1 Oligoflexus sp. | reverse complement strand
GGGCACTTTAAAATATCGTGAGGTGGCGCTATTGTGGAACAAACTTTTCAAAACACCCTTGTCCACTAGAGTCAAATCCTTGCGGCTGACTCCTTCATCGTCGAAGCTGCTCGTGGAAAATCCGTCTTTATACAGCGGAAGATCGTGTATTGTAATCTCGCTAGAAGCAATAGATTGGCCCAATTTTTCCCGATAAAAAGCGGTCCCTTCCATGGCGGCTTTGGCGGAAAAAGCACCCAAAAAAGACCCCAAAATATTTTGCCACTCATCGATATCAAAGATCACATCATAGCGACCGGTAGGAATAGGCTTCGCACTCAGCAGTTGAAGCGCTGTTTCAGCGCTTTGCTTGACACAGTAAAGCGGGTCCAATCCAATAAAGTTCCGGCTGATGCTCGATCCAGAATACATCGCTTGGGCCTCGCCTTCACTTGCAAGTGCCGAGGTGTAGCAAGAGAAGGAACGTTCTTTTTGAAAACAAAAAGTCCCCAGGTGATTGGCATAAAAGGCCGAACTCTCACCATCCGCATAGCCATTGTAAGGAGCGTTGCGAATGCGCTTATCCGCATCGAGCACATCTTTTTCCAGCCTGAGAGTGAGTTCCACTTTGTCTTTGACCGGTGCGGAATCGCTTTGATTCATCTCGGGCGACAACTCAAGGATATCCGCTGCATTCTTTTGCTCGATGATCTGGTAGGGATCGGCTCCGGAATAGCGGCTCGTTTCTAAAGCCTGTTTGACCAGGAGCTTTAAAGCCGAATCTTCCAAAGATTCGCTGGCGGCGATGCCGACCTTTTGATCATGGATCACTCGGATACCAAGCACCTGCGTGCTGGTCACCTTGGATTTATCGATCCTTCCCTGCTGGGCGTTCAGGGAAAAGGATTTGCCTCTTTGCAAAATAACATCACATTGCTGAACGCCCAAATCCTTAGCCATTGCCATAACTTTAAAGCAGAGCTCGCGCCCTTGATTCCATTCCATCAGGCTTCCCCTCCCACCAGAATTTCATCAACTTTCAATGCAGGCTGACCCACAGTCACAGGAATGGAGCCACTCACGGACCCACACATGCCGGGAGACAGTTCCAAATTCGAGGCCACCATAGATATTTTTTTCAAGACATCGGGTCCCGTACCAATCAATGTCGCGCCGCGCACGGGCCGATCGAGTTTACCATTCTTAATAAGATAGGCTTCTTCCACTGCAAAATTGAAATCCCCTGTTCCTGGAGTTACACTTCCGCCGCCCATGACCTTAGCGAAAAGGCCTTCTTTGACAGTTGAAATCATGGCTTCGAGTGAATGCGGACCGGCTTCGATATAGGTATTACGCATCCGCGAGGCCGGGGCAAATTTATAGGATTGGCGACGACCCGAACCCGAACGCGGGTGTCCGGTTTTGATATGCCCTAGCCTATCGACGAGAAAGGCTTCCAATTTGCCGTTTTTGATCAACTGAGTCTTTTGGGTCGGCATACCCTCGTCGTCCATATTGAGTGAACCCCAAAGTCCCGTTAGCGTTCCATCATCGACAGCGCTCACCGCTTCATGAGCAATCATTTCGCCCATCTTGTCATGAAAAACGGAGGCTTTCTTCTCCACCGAAGTGGTTTCCAAAAGATGCCCACAGGCTTCATGAAAAATGACTCCACCGAATCCATTATCGATAATGACCGGCATCTTTCCAGCCGGACAGGGATCCGCATGCAAGACTGTTAAAGCCCTCTTGACCAAAAGCTCAGCCATCTCTTCGGGAGCCCAATCTTGAGTCAATTCCCAGCCCCTTGCACCACCAGGACCATGAAAGGCTCGTGCCTGTCGACTGCCGTCGGCGGCAATGGCTGTGATCGGCAGACGAGTGTAATGCCTTTGATCTTCAACGGCCAATCCTTCGGAATCAAAAACTTGCACAGTTTGCCATTTTTGCAGACTGCCAATATCCATCTGGACAATTTTTGGGTTTTTACGGGCAAAATGATCAATCTGCATCAGATATTGAATTTTGTTCTCGTAGGAACCATCGAGATCCAAGCCCTTCTTGGATGGCTGTCGATCCGGTGTTCGCTGCAGATTCAATGGCCGCGAACGCCCCGCTCCCTTTCTTTGATCCAATTCACAGATCAAAGCAACGATCCGCAGCAGTTCCTCCCGCTCCGCGATGTTGGTGTAACCATAGACCGATTTATCGCCAAAAAGAGCTCGAATGCCAATTCCGAAATCAGTTCCGGTTTTAATATCTTTGACTTTTTGATCCTTCACGGCAATGACGCTGTGCACTGTTTGCTCGACATAAACATCGACAAAATCAGCGCCATGGGCAAGTCCTTGTTGAATCAATTCCTGGGCAATGTGGACATCTAGCATAGCTTCACTTTACTCCATCGCAAGAGCACAATTAAAATGGGCACTCTTCAATCAGGAGTTTAACCATTCTAGGAGTTTTTGGCCAGTTTTTGCGCAAAATTCAGTCTCAGTCAATAAGTCGCAATGAGAGCCGTAAAGAGATTTTTAGAAAAATGACGAGCGAGGCTGCGAGCAGAGGAGAAGCAAGAACGGGATTTCAAGACGCTATGGACTCGAAACCCCGGAGGAATGATTCTACAAAAAAAGCTATTAGCCAAAACATCCTGCGCCGACACCGAGGAGCCAGTCATCAGCAGCTTCGGTGAACTCATCACCACAGTTAGGATCAGAGGCACCGCCGCTGGCATTATTTCGAGCCGAGCAGGCATCATGGTCCATACAATCTTTGGTCCAGGAAGAAGCAATCCACCAATTTCCGCAGTCTGATCCACAACGACCCATGCAGCCATATTTGTTAGGCCAATTAGCTCCCACCTTGATATCTTCAAATACGTAACCAGAATTCTTGGTGTTCCATTCCGCTCTGACTATGCTGCTTTTCTTGATACATCTGACGCCTTCATTTTTCAAAGCCATCTGATGCCGATATTTATTCGCCTCGAAAGCAAAGTTTGCGGGGGCATTGGCTAGGTAATCCATTAAATTGAAAGTAACTCGATCTTCGAAAGAGGATTTTTCCGTCAGTTGGGACTCTTGGGCAAAGATTTGCGCCGCTTTTGCTAATGCTGCTTTATCCTCATCGCTCAAAACTGCTCCATTGCCATTAAAATTGCTGAAACTGCCTTCTTCGTTGTAGCTGACATGAATAGTGCTATCGCCGATTCTCACGACTATACTATGATCTTCCCCAGAACCATCATTCCTCGAAATCGAAACGCCGCTATCACCTAAGGATTCAGAGCTAAAATCGCCCTGATTTTGCTGGGCTCGCTGGCTATTGTCTTTATCGTTTCGAGGCAGCCCGCAGGACACTAACAGTATAGAAAGACTCGCTGTGAGAAGAACTTGCATGAAATATTCCCCATTCATTATGTAAATGACTTGTCTTTACTTATCGACAGGGAGGCCGTGGACATTAACTTTGAGCTCGCTCTCGGTCTACTCCATTCCAACTATTAGCAGAAATTAAGGCTGGGAAACCCACATCAAGAATTCGTTACGATGTGCCGGACTTTATTCGATTGATGGGTGCTGAATTCGGTTTATACCGAAGGCAATGGGCTAGAATCTCCAGCTCGCCTTCTGGTGGAGATAGCCTGCTCAATGAAACAAGCTATTGGATGGATGAGCCAGTAACAGACCAGTATTTATCTGCTTGGAAGAGCAAGACGTCACCGGTTGCTTGCTTTTTAGCTGAATCGATGCGCATGGCTGCCTGCGAATAATCTTCATGGCCTGTGAATGGGATTTTAACCCGCGACCAAGCTAGGTTTAAGCCGGTCATTTCCAAAAGAGCAAATGTCTCTTTGGAAGCAAACCAATAGCCTCCCGATTCTGTTTCACCAGCGGCGACAATTCCGCCCTCCAAAGCCACAGGCAAAGTGCTGCTAAACTGGCTCAAAGAAGGCGTCCCATTACGAATTGCGAGAATGGCGATGGAGGTATCCAGCTGCAAGATGATGGTGTCGAGTGAGACATAGAGCACACGCACTTTAGCCCAATCACCCTTGATCGTTGAGGTATTAAAATTTTCCACAGAAACTACGCCACCAGTTGATTCAACAGCTTTTCTTCGTCCCAAAGTCTGGGGTCCGACCAGCCAGAACTTGCTGTCCGGTAGGGTGAAGAGGTTGAAACCCTCCGGCTTGACGATCGCGGGCTCCATGGCCTTCGGTGGAGCCTCTTCAGCCGGATTATATTGCCAAGATCGCCCATTTTTACCAAAAAGCACAATCTGAGTCGCTGAAACTTTGTTGACCAGAGCTATATTTGCCTGAAATTCTGGGGTCAATGCCGCGTTGTTTTTAGCCTCGACTAAAGTCGGCCCAGTGAAGTCGGTTGACTTCGTCGGATCGGTTTGAATATCGCCATCGGATGAGGGCTTTGGGGCTGGCGTGACGCTCGTAATCGAGGCTCCAGCTACACCCCGACGGCTGATCGTCTGCCCGGAGTCAGCACACGCTTCTGCCAATAAAAGCAGAATGATAGATGGAAGCATTCGCAATAAGCTTGTCACGGCTATATCTCCCTGTCCTAAGTCGCATGGGCCTCTGTGATGTTCTTTTCGACATTTTTTCTAAAATTCTTGAATGGGATCCGAGGGGAAAAACGAAGTGTCGGAAAAAGCTTACAATTCCGTGCAGAAAAGTTTTCCCAGGCAGGGGCTTTCTGCCGTAATATAGGAGGAGATCCAAAATCATCCTTGAAAGCTCTGCTAATACTGGCACCAAGAGGCCTGGATAAAGTCGTATCCAGTAGCATCCGATATGAAATTGGGCCCTTTTCTAAGGAGTCATTCACGTGATGCGTTGTTTTCAGTTCTGCATTCTCTTGGCTTTCATCGCCTTGGTTTCCCTGGGTAAGCCATCGATTCTTTTCGCCGAACCAAGTTTTGATCAAACCTTGAAACAGGCTTTGGCAACCATTAAGCTTCAGCAGCAAGAGAAATCCCGTAACGCTCTCAATGCATTGGCAGAACAGGTACAGAGTGATGTCGATCCCGGCAAGCGTCTTCAAGCAGCTATTATGCTTGCCGCTTTTTATTGGGACAGCAATTATCGTTTATCGCGAACCTACCTCGGCATTGCTGAGTCCTTACGCAATCCGTTGGTTCCAGAACTGAGCCGCTTCGATGCTGAAATCGAGCATATGAAAGTGCGCTTCCGTCATGCTGCGCTGCTCGATAAAGATACCAAGCAGGAACTGGAAAACCAGCTAAAAGCTAATCCCCCTGAGCCTTTGCGACTGTCTTTGGTGGAAATGCTGCTCGACACCAACGACGCCTTAAAGCTCAATAC
>JBGSRE010000134.1:0-5195 GCA_041737755.1 Oligoflexus sp. | reverse complement strand
ACTTCAAGTATATCGGCATTTGCAAGAAAAACTTAACCCCATATTAAGATATATTATCTAACACTCTATATTTATTGATACGACATACACCCCAAAAGGTCAAGCACGGGTATAGTTTCCGACCACTAAATCCAAAATATCCGACCGCAGATTCGGCTTCGAAAGGGACTATCTTCCTTATTTGGATAGATTTTCTCAGGTTTTAAAGAACGGCGGAGAGTCGCAGATGGGATCTGTGCTCCTTTGCTATCGCCCTTGGATTTTCTCCGTGGACGATCTTGTTGTCACGCGTAAATTGGAGTACACTCCAATTTACGCGTGTAAATATTGGAGTGTACTCCAATCTACGCGTAGATGATTTTCGAGGAATAGAAGTGAATAATTTAAGATACTTAAGGCCATTTATTGAGCAGGTCCTAACGCGTAAGATGGTTTTTGTTGGCGGTCCACGTCAAGTTGGCAAAACAACTCTCGCTCTTTCGCTCCTAGGCGGGGATGCTGAAACTGACCATCCAGCCTACCTCAATTGGGATGCGCCTGGTGTTCCACAAAGACTTCGCAAAGGCGAACTTCCGACCAATGAGCCCCTCATCCTCCTTGATGAGATTCACAAGTATAAGCTCTGGCGTAATTTAATCAAAGGTCTCTATGATACACAAAAGTCTAAGCGGCGTTTTCTAGTCACAGGCTCTGCACGTCTAGACTACTATCGGAAAGGTGGCGATTCCTTAGTGAATCGATATCGATACTTCCGCCTCCATCCTTATTCCTTGTGTGAACTCAATCATGATCCAAGCGACGAAGATTTAAATAGACTTTTGCGCTTCGGAGGCTTTCCCGAGCCTCTGTTTTTGCAAGATCTCACTGAGCTACGTATTTGGCAACGCGATCGACTGTCTCGAGTGGTTAAAGAAGATTTGCGCGACTTAGAGCACGTCAAAGAAATATCTCTCATTGAAACCTTGGTCGATCTGCTTCCATCGCGGGTCGGATCGCCATTATCCATTCAGAGTCTTCGTGAAGACTTGCAAGTCGACCACAAGACAGTTTCACGTTGGATCACCATCCTCGAAAACTTGTATGTTTGCTTCCGAATTCCACCTTTCGGCGGAGCCAAGTTTCGTGCAGTAAAGAAGGAGCAGAAGTTATATTTATGGGATTGGTCAACCATCGTTGACGACGGACCGCGATTTGAAAATCTGGTCGCTTCACAATTATTGAAATACTGCCATCTCCGCGAAGACACCGAAGGTTTTAATATGGAATTGCGATACATCCGTGATACCGACAAGCGTGAGGTCGATTTCGTAGTTCTCCAAGATAAAAAGCCGATTTTTGCAGTAGAAGTCAAAACCGCAGACAGCACAATTAGCCCTAGTCTCCACTATTTTGCGGAAAGAACGGCTGTACCCCAGTTCTACCAAGTCCACCTCGGTACAGAATCCTATGACAAGGGGCGCATTCGCGTGCTCCCTTTTCGACAATTCTGCAAAGAACTCAATATGCCTTGATCGAGAGACGGGGTCATGCAAGGGTGTTCGGATTTTATTTTTCAATTGTACATTGATCTTTGCCATCAGCTCATCCTCAAAGGATTGAATCCCATGGCTCCAAAAAAATTATTTTTCCTCGGGATTCCTGTCATCATGATTATCTGCAGCTATTTTGCAGGCTCATCAAACGCTTCAAACTTAAAAAAATCCTGGAAAGCACCGTCTGCCGAACAGATCCCATTCGGCCAAGGAATAGAAGCTGTCAGCGAAGTCTTTTTAGGAGCACCTTTTGTCAATAACGTCCTTGGCGAAGGACCAGGGCAGCATGATCCCGACCCACTTTTCCGCCTCGATGCATTCGACTGCACAACCTTCGTTGAAACTGTCTGGGCCTTAGCCTTTCATACAAACAAAGGCCAAAGCTGGACCAGCGATTTGCAAAGGATTCGCTATCGAAACGCTGAGATTAAGTTTAATCAAAGGCTTCACTTCATCAGTCTTGACTGGATGCCTTATCATGAAAGACGTACGGCTCTTATCGATATCACGAGGCAGATAGGAATTCCCGTCAGTGAATCCACGACATCCATCGATCGCCTTAGCTGGTATAGAAAAATGCATCCAAGCGAATTGCCAGAATATCTAAAATTAAACCCAAACGAAAAACCGGTAGCTGCCACCATAAAATTCTTGGCCTTTAAGGAAATTCTAGAAAATCCCGAAGGCATCCCCAATCTCAAGCGCGAACTACTCAAGGGGCCAATTCTAGCCAATTTCATCCGACCAAATTGGGATACAGTTGCATTCCTTGGTACGCAAATCGATGTCTCGCATCAAGGTTTTTTGATTTTGAAAGCTGATAAAATCGTCTTGCGTCACTCTTCTTTCGGCTTGGGTAAAGTGGGCGACGAAGATTTTGTCGAGTATATGAAGACTTATAAAAATCATGCCACACTCAAAGGCATTCAATTGGCGCGCATCTCGTCACTTTAGAAAAATTCGCCTATCGAAAAAGCAAAAACCCCGCTCAAAAGCGGGGTTTTCCATTCTAAACTGATGATTGATCACAAAGCGCGTTCAATCAACTTCTGCAAACTTTGTGGTGGCTGCGCGCCAACCACAGACTCACTCACTTTGCCATCTTTGAACATGACGAGGAAAGGAATCGAACGCACGCCAAAGCGGGCAGAAATTTCAGGATTATCATCAACGTTTACTTTGGCCACAGTAACTTTGCCCTGGTACTGCTCAGCCAGTTTTTCCAGGCTGGGGCCGATCGAGATGCATGGACCGCACCAAGGAGCCCAGAAGTCCACCAGTACGGGCTGGCTTGACTGGAGCACAACGGCTTCAAAATCTGCATCGCTGACTTGCTTGGTGAAAGTGGCCATAATCGTTACCTTTTTAAACTATTAAAAAACGTCCCTGGGACGAACATAGGTTCTAACAAAATAAGGCCAAGCTGGAAACTGTCAAGGTTCAGGCTCCAAACTTCACCCAAGCCCATGATCAATCGACAAATTTTGGGTCCAGGGCATCCCTCAAAGAATCCCCAACAATATTCAAGGAATAAAGGATGAGGAACATCGCGACCGTCACACCAAACAGCGGCCACCAAATACCATTGACCAATTCACCAGCAGCATCGGCAACCATTGTGCCCCAGCTTGCTCCATTTTGAATTCCAACGCCGAGAAATGTCAGAATTACTTCGAATTTGATGGCTGAAAGAATGGTGAGGGACGCACTGATAATGGCCAAATGAAAGACATTCGGCAGGATGTGATGGAAGATGAGCCGCATATCACTGGCGCCCAAAAGCCGGGATGCCATGACATATTCCAAATTTTTGTGCTTCATCACTTCGCCTCGAATCAATCGGCAAAGTCCTACCCAACCAACAGCACCCATTGCCACACAGATGGAAATCATCCCCTTACCCAAGGCATAGGAAATACCCACCAGCAAAAGAATACTGGGGATCGATGAGAGAACGGTATAAATCCACATCACTGCGGCATCCACCTTGCCTCCGTAAAAGCCCGACAAAGACCCAAGCAGGATACCGACGGGTAAACTGATCGCTGTAGTGAGGAAGCCTATGGTCATCGCAGTTTGGGCGCCAATCAGAATTTTAAAAAAGACTGATCGACCGAACAGGTCGGTGCCGAGAATCTTCGCCCACTCAAGCGACGGTGCTTCATTCGCCGAACCCACGCGTTCCTGAAAATCTGGCAAAAGTTGCATGTAGCCGAGCAAGGTGATCAGCATGTAGAGCAGGATCACACCCATGCACAGCATCGTAAACTTTTTTCGCTTGAGGCGTTTGAAAGCCCTTTTTCCGGGACTTTCGCCTTCATTGATAAGATGTATGTCCTGAGTAGTTTCCATGAATAACGGCTTTCCTTAGCTAGGCATCCAACTGAATTCTTGGATCGACATAGGCATAGAGTATATCTGTGATCATATTGAAAAAGGTAAAACTGATCGCAATGAGAACGGTCAAACCTTTGATAATGGGAAAATCGCCATTATTCACCGCTGAAATCAGAATGTCGCCCGTCCCGGGGATAGAGAAGAAACGTTCGACGAGGAAGGCCCCCAGTATCAAGTTAGGAATCTCAATCACAGTATAGGTCAGGATAGGTATCAAAGCGTTCTTCATGATATGCACAAACATGACCCGTGCCGGCGAACAACCCTTAGCAAAGGCAGTGCGGACATAGTCAGCTTTTGTTTCATCCAAAAACACCGTTCGAAACAATCGGATCTGAGGCCCGGCAGTGACCACCATCGTAATGATCCAAGGCAATGCCAGATAGGGAATCGCCGCCCAACCCGGTTCGTAACCATTGATCGGAAACCAGTCAAGTTTATAGGCCAAGAAATACTGAAAAAACATGATATACACCATATAGGAGACACTCATGCCGGCCACAAACAAGACCGTACTGTAGCGATCGATCCAGGTCCCCCTATAGAAAGCGATCAGGACGGCAATGGCAAGGTTGATCAATATCCCAAAGAAAAAAGGCGGGACCGTCAGCTTCAGGGAAGCAGAAATCCCACTGGCAAACATATCGCTCAGTTTTTCCCCGGAATTAAAAGACTCACCATAGTCAAAGGTTACAATCTGCTTCAAAAAAAGCAGATACTGCATCGGCAGGGGCTTGTCTAAGTCCCACTTTGCCCGCAGCTCTTGAACCGACTCCGCCGTAGCATGGTTGCCAAGCTTCACGCGGACCGGATCTTCGCCCACCTTGGTGAACAGGATGAGTACAATAAACGCCACTCCCAAAATAATCGGAATGGTCTGTAAAACCCTGCGAATGATGAAGCTTAGCATGGTATTTTCCTATCCAACTGCCACCATTGGTTCATTCAGCGAGGTCGACGAACTTATAGGGATACTCATCCATCAGACTTCTTTTGAAGTTTCTGACATTCGGCTGCAGAAGACCCATCACATACTGATTGGTCAAAAGAATCATGGGAGTTTCCTCTTTCAGAATCGCATCCATCTCCTGGAACAACTTATAACGCTCTGGCCCGTTCATCATGTGTCGGGATTTTTCGTAGAGTTCGTCAAATTTCAAATTTTCAAAATTACTGGTGTTGGGACCTGGCGCTTTATTTTTGCTATAGAAAAGCGCATAGAAATTTTATGCATCGGGATAGTCGGCGTTCCAAACTGCATCGGCA
>JBGSRE010000130.1:0-16517 GCA_041737755.1 Oligoflexus sp. | reverse complement strand
CTGCGGAAAGGAGTTTCGATGAAGCCATAATCATTAACCTTGGCATAGGAAGCCAATGACGAAATCAAACCAATGTTCGGACCTTCCGGCGTTTCTATGGGACAGATACGACCGTAATGAGTCGGGTGAACGTCGCGAACTTCAAAGCCGGCGCGCTCACGACTCAAACCACCAGGTCCAAGGGCTGACAGACGACGCTTGTGCGTGACTTCTGACAGCGGGTTGGTCTGGTCCATAAATTGGCTAAGCTGCGAACTACCAAAGAATTCTTTCACAACTGCCGAAGCCGGTTTGTTGTTGACGAAGTCGTGAGGCAGCAGAGTATCCACGTCGCCCAGTTGGAGGCGTTCGCGAATAGCTCGTTCAATACGCAGCAAACCGATACGATACTGGTTTTCCAGAAGCTCTCCGACAGCGCGAACGCGACGGTTACTCAGGTTATCAATATCATCGATCTGGCCTTTTTCATTTTTCAGACCGATCAAATACTCCACTGTCCGCAGAATATCTTCTTTGGTCAGAGTTCTGGTTTCCAAAGGAATTTCCAGACCGAGCTTTTGATTCAACTTCATCCGGCCCACGGCACTGAGGTCGTAGCGGTCGGGGTTGAAGAACAGGTTATCAAACAGCGAAGTCGCAGGTTCGATCGTTGGGGGATCGCCTGGACGCATCCGCTTATATATTTCGAGGATCGCGTCCTCTTTGGAATCGATCTTGTCAGACACCAAAGTGTTACGGAAGGAGGAATCAGCGTTCACGCCATCGATGAACAGAACCGAAAATTCCTTGACCCCAGCCTTGATCATCTTTTCCAAATGATCCAAACCGAGTTCAGTGTTCAAAGGGACGAGGACCTTGTTGGCTTTATCATGGATCTCTTCGGCGGTAATCTTACCAACCAACTCATCCTGTTCCATCGCTACGTATTCGATCCCAGCTTGTTCCATCTGGCGAATAGCACCGACCGAAATACGACGACCCTTTTTCACCAGTACCTTGCCGGTCGCTGGATCGATCAAGTCTGTCAGTGCTCTTTGACCACGAAGGATCTCGTAGTTCAATTTCTTCTCTAGCTTGCCTTCCCGAATTCGAATCGATTCTTTCTTGTAGAAGCGATCCAAAAGCTGTTGGTCAGTATAGCCCAGAGCTTTGAGCAAAATCGTGCCGTGCATTTTGCGGCGACGGTCGATACGCAGATAGAGAATATCTTTGGAGTCGAATTCGAAATCGAGCCAACTGCCGCGATAAGGAATGATACGCGCCGTATAGAGCAGCTTACCAGAAGCACTATTGCGACCCTTGTCATGGTCAAAGAACACGCCAGAAGAGCGATGCAACTGAGACACCACAACGCGTTCTGTACCATTGATGATAAAAGTTCCATCGTCGGTCATGAGCGGAATCTCACCAAAATAGACTTCCTGCTCTTTAACGTCACGAATGGACTTAACATTCGTTTCCTTATCGAGATCCCAGACGACCAAACGAATCACAACTTTGAGCGGAGCAGCGAAACTCATACCGCGTTGACGGCATTCGTCCACCGTATACTTAGGCTCCTCAAAGGAGTAGCTGACAAACTCTACCGACGCTGTCTCAGCGAAGTGAGTGATCGGGAACACTGAGTTAAACACAGCTTCCAACCCGACAGCTTTCCGATTTTGGGGAAGCTCGTTCGCCTGCAAGAACATGTTATAACTGTTCTTCTGCAGCTCGATCAGGTAAGGTATGTCGATTGCCGGGGTTATTCTTTCGAATCTTTTGCGAGGACGTGTAAAACTGGAAGCGAGGGAGGTCATTTAGCACTCCTATGAAAGGAATCCCGTTTTCTTCCACGCAATAGCCGACCGCATATCCGGCTTCTCACGTGGTACCGAAACCGCGCCATCCCATCGATGCCGTTAACAAAGACAGAGTCCCTGTTTACGCCGGAGACGGGAGAGAAACCCCGCGTCCGGGCGATTACGTATAGTTTCTTGCCGAAGAAATGTTTGCTGTCCGCCACCACCCATTTTCAGACGCATCACGGCCCTGCAACCACCCTTCCCGAACAAGTCAGGCTTCGCGCCGCAGAGCTCTTTCAGGCTCAAAAAAGCAAAAAGCACCGCCTACCCTCAGCAACTTGACTGAGAATAGAAGTATGAAAGACCTATGTCCTTCACGCACACTACGGTAACATTTTGCATTGAGTGTCCGATAAAACAGGCTGAAGAATCCTCGAACGAAATTACGCCGCGTCGAGAAAAACCTCCGCAGGCGATAGCATTCGCAAATTCATCAACTTCACATATCCTCAAAGAAAATAGGATATATGGAATCTTAGCAATAAAAAAGCGGAAAGATATGCCAACCCAATTTTCACCGAGGCTGGCACGATCTTCCCGACAGATGTATTACTTGAGCTCAACCTTGGCGCCAGCTTTCTCAAGGATGTCCTTGATCTTAGCGGCTTCTTCCTTAGGAACGCTTGCTTTAACTTCCTTAGGAGCGCCTTCAACAAGGTCTTTAGCTTCTTTCAAGCCGAGACCCGTGATCGCGCGAATTTCTTTAATGACGTTGATCTTCTTGTCGCCAGCGTCTTTCAGAATGACGGTGAACTCGTCTTTCTCTTCTACTGGAGCAGCAACTGCAGCAGCAGGAGCGAAGGCCATCGGAGCAGCAGCGCTTACACCGAACTTGTCTTCAAGCTCTTTAACGAGCTCAGCAGCTTCCAGCAAAGTCAGATTCTCAAGAAACTCAACTACCTGTTCTTTTGTCACCTTGGACATAAAATTCTCCTCCCAAATCACATCCAGTTAGCTTCGGATTGTTGCAAAGCCCTAGGATTAAGATGTTTTCTTATCTTTAATTGCGTTAATAACCTGAACCAAGTTGCGATTGACGCCGTTAAGGACGCCAAGAATGCCTCTATGCGGAGCAACGAGCGTACCGATGATCTGAGCGAGCAAAACATCTTTGCTTGGCAAATCAGCGATCGATTGTAGCTGCGTCTTATTAAGAGCGGCACCTTCCATGTGACCGGCAGTAACTTTGAAATTAGGATGATCCTTTTCAAAGTTCAAAGCGGCTTTGGTCACCTGAGCTGAATCGCCGTAAGAGCAGATCAGACCAACAGGCCCAACCAAATTCTTCGACAGACCTTCCAGTTCCTGGAATTCCAGGGCAATGGACTTCTTCGCGATGCGGTTTTTCACCACACGGAATTCAGCACTGGCTTGACGCAAGGCCACGCGCAGCTGGGTCAGCTCTTCCACAGTGAGACCACGATACTCTGCAACAAGAACAGCCTTCGATTTTTGAAACCGAGCGGTAGTTTTTTCGCGGAGCAATTGCTTCTGTTTACGATCCATCAGTGATTTCCCCCTTAAATCTTAAAGGGCGTCGTATCGACGCGAACACCAGGACCCATAGTTGCCGACAGACATACTTTCTTCATGAAAGTGCCCTTCGCCGTCGACGGCTTTGCGCGAAGCAAAGTATCGATGACCGTACGAGCGTTTTCTGCCAGCGCTTCCGCCGTAAAGTTGGCCCGACCGATGGAGGTGTGGACGATACCGGCTTTATCAACGCGGTATTCGGCGCGACCTGCACGCAGTTCAGTCACAGCTTTTTCGACTTCAAAAGTCACTGTGCCCAATTTTGGGTTTGGCATCAATCCGCGTGGACCAAGGACTTTACCCAGTTTACCAACAACACCCATCATGTCTGGAGTCGCGATAACTTGGTCGAAGTCAAGCCAGCCCTCGGTGATACGCTTAGCAAGATCGTCGCCACCCACCGCGTCAACTCCGAAACCATTGGCCTCGGTAGCTTTTTCGCCTTTAGCGAAAACGATGATGCGAACTTTTTTGCCAAGACCGTTGGGGAGGACAGTTGCGCCCCGCAAGTTTTGATCCGCGTGCCTTGGGTCTACACCCAGGTTCACGGCCAAATCCACAGAGGCATCCATTTTGGAGTAGGACGTTTCCTTGACCAGTTTGCAGGCCTCGAGAAGATCGTAATTTTTTTCACGATCAACTTTGGCGAGGGCTGCGCGGTACTTCTTTCCTCGCTTAGCCATAATATTCTCCGTAGTCCAATCGAGCCTTTTAGGCTCTCCTACTATGTCTGGGCTCTGAAGCAATAGGCGAATCGGAACTCAAAGGAGCTGACGATCTTGTTAGACACCGAAATGTCCTATCCCATTCCAACCGAAGCCGAATGCAAAAAATCACTTAACTTCTAGACCCATACTGCGAGCTGAACCCATGATGATTTTCACAGCAGCTTCGTCATCATATGCGTTCAAGTCGTCTTTCTTAATGCGGGCGATCTCAAGCACCTGAGCTGGTGTTACAGAACCTGCAACAAGCTTACCTGGAGTTTGAGAAGCTTTCTCGACCTTGGCAGCTTTCTTCAACAAGTCAGAAGCCGGAGGGCTCTTAGTGATGAAGGTGAAGGACTTGTCAGCAAAAACTGTAATCACAGTTGGCAAAATCGAGCCAACTTGCTTTTGAGTCTTCGCGTTGAATTCCTTACAAAAGGCCATAATATTTACGCCCCTCTGGCCGAGAGCTGGGCCAATGGGAGGAGCGGGGTTCGCTTTACCTGCCGGAATCTGCAGCTTGATAAATCCGACAACCTTCTTTGCCACGTTCTTCGCTCCTTCTTTTTCGCTACCCCGTAGCGATCTGAATCAAGACTTGGAAGACGGGGTTTACGCTATTTTACACGCCCCGTCAAGCATCTAATAGAAAACGCACCTACGAAAGAAGGTGCGGAATACCTGAAGCATCAATTGATCTTCTCGACCTGCGCAAACTCAAGTTCAACCGGAGTTTCGCGCCCGAAGATACTGACCAGGACTCGAACTTTGCCTTTATCAGGCCGCACTTCATCGATCACACCGTCAAAGTTACTGAAAGGACCATCCATAACCTTGACTGCATCGCCTTTTGCAAAGCGAGCTTCCTGCGCCACTTCCTTACGCTGGTCTTTCACCAATTCAGGATTTGTTAGACGCAGCACTTCGTGGTCAGGAAGAGATTTAGGATGCCGGGCGTTACCGACGAATCCAGTTATTTTTGGCGTACTCTTCACGACGTGCATGCTCTCGTCATCGAGGTGCATTTGCACAATGATGTAACCAGGAAATGAAGTTCTGGAGACAGCCTTTTTCTTACCGGCCTTGTTCACCGACTCACTTACCGTATGAGGTATGTAGATATCTCCAAATTTATCGACCTGACCTTCGCTCTTAGCGCGATCAATCAGTCCGGATTTGGCTTTTTCTTCAAAGCCTGAGTAAGTATGGATCACATACCACTTGAGATCGTAAGCCATGCTATCTGCCTCTAGTTTCAATGGTTTCCCCTGCTCTTATCCGCAGCGAAAACCTTATGCCATGATGGCACATAAAAACAGTTCCAAAGAACTGTATCTAGGCAAGCGCCGCGGGGTCCGCCAACATTTGCCCATATTGTAACACCCTACAAGGGTTCATGCTATCGGGCGAACTTAGGAAAGGAGCAGACCAAATATCTTGGCCCAAATAAAATCGAATATTGCCAAAATGACCGCAAAGACTCCAACAACTGCGCAGACAATCATAGTCATACGGCGGGTATCTGGCATGCTTGGCCAAGACACTTTCCGAAGTTCACCGATGGATGCCAAAAAATATTCATCACGGCTCTTGTTAGCCATGAGAAAATAAGCGGCTACCAGACCAATTGCCATACTTCCAAATGTTGCTGCCGGCTGATACCAAGCATCAAAACGATCAGACCAACCAGTCTGAATACCCAGCGTTCCAAATGCTTTGAATACCGTATAGGCAGTCACCACAGCAAAGGCAACATAAGCCAATTTAAGCCAGTATGAGTCGTCTTTATTCATGATGTGTTCTCCCTTGGGGAACCGACCAATTCAGGATGGGGCTTCGGAGAACTATCGCCGTGGCCTCACCGCACTTCGCTCTTGGACACAAGTACCTGTGAGATGGCTTCGATGTATCCAGATCAAAAAACAAAAAGCAGAGCAGGCGAGGAGGGACTCGAACCCACAACAAGCGGATTTGGAATCCGCTGCTCTACCATTGGAGCTACTCGCCTAAAATGATCGCATCAAGTCGCCCGAAACTGACCCTGTCTTTTGGACAAGGTCAGCATCAGCATTCGAGTCAAACTCGATCATTCAATAATAATCTCAGCAACAACACCGGCGCCGACAGTACGACCACCTTCACGGATAGCAAAGCGGAGCTCTGCATCCATAGCAATTGGCTGAATCAATTCGACTTCGATATCGATATTGTCACCCGGCATAACCATCTCAACATTATCTGGCAACTTGATGCTACCAGTTACGTCCGTTGTGCGGAAATAAAATTGAGGACGGTATCCCTTGAAGAAAGGAGTATGACGACCGCCCTCCTCCTTGGTCAAGATATACACAGAAGCTTTGAACTTCTTGTGAGGCTTGATGGCGCCTGGCTTCGAAAGAACCTGACCGCGCATCACGTCTTCACGCTTTGTACCGCGGAGAAGGATACCGACGTTATCACCAGCACGACCTTCGTCCAGCAATTTGCGGAACATTTCGACGCCAGTACAAGTCGATTTCACAGTCTCTTTCAAACCGACGATTTCCATGTCTTCGCCGACTTTGATGATTCCGCGCTCGATACGACCCGTAACAACAGTTCCACGACCTGAGATCGAAAACACGTCTTCGATAGGCATCAGGAAAGGACGATCGATAGGACGCTCTGGAACTGGGATGTAATCATCACAAGCTTGGATAAGCTCAACGATTTTCTTCGCCCAAGGATCAGCGGCATTCGCTGCTTCCAGACCTTTGAGAGCTGAGCCCTTAACGATCGGAGTATCATCGCCTGGGAACTTGTACAGACTGAGGAGTTCGCGAACTTCCATCTCGACCAGCTCGAGTAGTTCTTCATCATCCACCATGTCGCACTTGTTCATGAAAACAACGATCCGAGGCACGCCAACCTGGCGAGCGAGAAGGATGTGTTCACGTGTCTGAGGCATTGGGCCATCAGCCGCGGAAACAACAAGGATCGCGCCATCCATCTGTGCAGCACCGGTGATCATGTTCTTCACATAGTCAGCGTGACCTGGACAGTCAACGTGTGCATAGTGGCGCGCAGCCGAACTATACTCCACATGTGACGTGTTGATGGTGATACCGCGAGCTTTCTCTTCGGGAGCATTGTCGATCTCGGCGAAAGCTTTCGCTACCCCGCCGTACGCCAAGGCCATTACCTTAGTGATGGCAGCTGTCAGGGTTGTTTTACCATGGTCGACGTGACCAATAGTACCGATGTTAACGTGGGGTTTTGTACGCTCGAACTTTTCTTTTGCCATGATTTCCTCCCGCTAAAGGCAGAAAGCGAAGTTGAATTTCTTCGATATAATAGCTTCTTGTCTATGATGATTCATCGCAGAGACCGTTTTTGTCTCCCGCTTTGAGGTATGCGTGGAGCCCAGAAGGGGCTTTGAACCCCTGACCTCGTCCTTACCAAGGACGTGCTCTACCCCTGAGCTACCTGGGCTTTCTGGAGATGGCCTCAGCCTGCTTCCGTCATCATTCGACTTCGAATACTCGCTTGACTTCATCTCGCCTGACACTTTTTGACTACTTGTCAAAAATCCTAGATGCGCCTTTTAGACACAATAGGCATAAATTTCCGCCTGCTTGGCGGTAGAACGACATAGACTGCAATAGACCGGTAGTTTTTACCTTTTTATCGAAGCCTTCGTCAACTCAAGCTTTACTCTTGGGTTTGGGTAAACTCATAGAGAGAGCTATTGTTCAAAAGAGACGGATGGAGCGGGAAACGGGATTCGAACCCGCGACCCTTAGCTTGGAAGGCTAATGCTCTAGCCAGCTGAGCTACTCCCGCTTTATCCCGGACTTTGCAAAACGCTAGTGGCAGTGGCGGTAGCTGGTGGAGGAAGAAGGATTCGAACCTTCGAAGGCTACGCCGGCAGATTTACAGTCTGCTCCCTTTGGCCACTCGGGCATTCCTCCGCTCGGTACTGCTTCTAACAAGACATCTTGCACTGGAGCTGGTGATGGGACTTGAACCCGCAACCTGCTGATTACAAGTCAGCTGCTCTACCAATTGAGCTACACCAGCACCTGGAAACTCGTGACAACAAACAATAAAATCGTTTAGCGCCTCAAGCGTTAGAAGGAATTACACTCTCCTCTCGATTTCTGTCAAGCGAAAGCTACCCCTCAGGGAGAATTTTGCCTGCGGTGGATTGGGCTTTGAGTGCATGAATTAATATTCCTGCTGCAACAGAAACGTTAAGTGACTCTAACTTTCCGCCGAAAGAAGGGATGGAAAGAGTAAAATCACTTTTGCTCAAAACCTGCGCGGACACACCCTTGTCTTCCGAACCAAGGACTAGCACAAGCTTCTCGTAACGGGTCGGCAGCTTATCAACTGCAGTTCCCACCATGTCAGCTGCTGCGATCCAGTAGCCACATTCCTTAAGTGTCAATAGGGTTCGTCCGAGGTTGGTGACTTCCGTTGGAGTTACCGTCGCAAAAGCTCCCTGCGCCGCTCCTAAAGTGGCCGTGGTGATCGGGGCTTGACGATCCTTAGGAATAATAATGGACGAAAGGCCGAAGAAAGCAGCGCTTCGAGCGATCGCTCCCAAATTGCGAGTATCGGTTATGTGGTCGCAAGCAATAATTATGTCGCTGGGACGATCGGCCGCTTCGCGGAGAAGGTCTTCCTCATCCTTGTAGCGCACTTTGACGCTAGCAAGAATGCCAGTCTCCATCGACTGATCTTCTTCACAGGGAATGAGAAGAGCTTCATATTTAGTTAGGATCTCCTGCATACGCTTCAGCTCTCGCGGCGCATGGAAGATCTGGATCAAGGAATCCGGCTGGGCGCGCAGATACTCCTCGAGTGCCGACCAATTGTTGATGAAAAGTCCCTCGCGTCCGCTTTGATGAGAACGTCGAGGTTTGTTTACTGCTGGACGAATGGATTGTGGTTTTTTCACGTGACCAAATTCTGAAAGGAGCGCTTGAGCTCCCAGCCTTTTCCGCCAGGGAGCAAGTCACCGATCACCTGCAGGAGAAAAAGGATAAGACCTTGCATCTGATGGGCCATCAAATCGGCCTGGCGCGCGCTCGTTCGTGCCTTGGTATAAATGCTCACGATTGCCTCCGGGGCGATCGTACCGTCCTGCAGGACAAAGACCGGTGAACGTCTGAAGCTATACTGCTGATCTAGGAAGAGTTCAATGTCGAGCACAGGAAAGTCCATCTCTTCGTCAGCGAACGCCTTTTTGGCTCCATCGACAATCAAATGATAAGCATCCAAAAGAGCTTTGATCTCTTTCATCGAAGCTCCGCTATCCAGCCCACCTCGGGTCGAACTATCAAATCCCTCGATCTTTATGGCGTGATGATTAACCATGTCGAAAAGAGCACAGATGCTGTTCGCTTCAATCAACTTTGAATGCGCCATAAAATCTTCGACAAGAGGATTCGCATACACAAGATCCAGGGTGTCACCAACAAAGGTTCCGGGATGAGCGCCAATCCGCTCCACTACGAAATTCACCGGAATCATCCGACAGCTTTTGTCCAGACGCATACGGAACTGTCGATAAATATCGGCATAGCCCTGGCTGTCATCAATGAGCATAGCCGTCGGTTCTTCAATGGTCACGGCGGTAGGGGAGAGATGCTGCCCGGGCTCAATCTGCACATAGACAAAGTCATAAAGAAAAATTGACTGAAAGATGCTGGTCACTTGGAGCTTTAAAGCATCCCAAAGCTGAGAACTGCTGAACACCCGATTTTCCAGCAGGACGCGACCGAACTTGGTGTTCCTATTGACTTGCACAGCCGCTTCGGTGAGCTGATCCAAAGTAATCTGGCCCGCACGATAAATGACTTCACCAAGCCGGTCATCGATTAAATTGGAAGCAGCAAAAACCAGTTCGCCCTGTTTGAAATAGAGACGCTTAATACTGTCGCCCAGGTCGACAGACACCAAGCCATCAAACTTTTGGGCGACCAGACCATACAAAAGGGAAACAAAAATGGAGTGATTCATTCGCCCCAAGCCTGCGCTGTCGCCTTTCATGGAGTTGACCATCAATTCGCTCTCCACAAGCAAACGCTGACGACCAAGAGCCCGCACTTGCCATGCTTGCCCTTCGGCAAAAGCTGCACTTTGAATTTGCAGAGAACCAGACGCCGCTTCGACTTTCACTCTTTGATCGGTCGACATAGTCTTCACCCTTTAGCTTTAGGCTCGATACCGTAAAGTTTCATTTTGCGATGGAGGTTGCTGCGCTCAAGACCGATAGCATCGGCGGTCTTGGTAATATTCCACAGATTTTCTTCAAGCTTACCTAGAATGTACGCTCTTTCAAAGTCCGTTTTTGCCTGCTTCAGTGTACTGGCTGCTAAAAACTCCTGACTCATAGTGTCACCTGCTTTCTCGCTGCCATCCAGCAGATCACCCAGGAAACCAGCATCGACTATCTCGGAATCAGACATGATACAGACACGCTCAAGAAGGTTCTTAAGCTCCCGAATATTGCCAGGCCAGGGATACTCACGCATGATTTTTTGAGCTTCAGGACTGAGAATCCTCTGCTTTTCACCCAATTCACTCGCCATACGAATCAGAAAATACTGAGCCAATTCAAAGATATCATCGCCCCGCTCTCGCAAAGGCGGCAAATGGAAGGGCACAACATTCAACCGATAATACAAGTCTTCGCGAAATTGTCCGGTTTTGATTTGCTCTTTGAGATCTTTATTGGTGGCGGCCACCACCCGTACATCAACGGCGATAGTATCCGTACTCCCCACGCGCTCAAACACCTGTTCCTGCAAAATTCTCAGGATCTTGGCCTGAGTTCGCAGCGACATATCGCCAATCTCATCGAGAAACAGAGTCCCCTGGTGGGCCAACTCAAATCGACCTTTTTTATTGGCGATGGCGTTAGTGAAGGCACCTTTGGCATGACCAAAGAGTTCGGATTCAATGAGCTCTTCAGGTATGGCTGCACAATTAACTGCAACAAAGGGTTTACTAGCCCGAGAACTTTTCTCATGAATGTGCCGCGCTACAACTTCTTTGCCAGTGCCGTTCTCACCAGTGATCAGAATCCACGCATTGCGCGGTGCCACCATATTGATCTGACGCTTGATTTGAGAAATAGGTGGAGAATTGCCGATCATCTCTGGCACGGAAGACTGACGACTTTTTTCATCCATCTGCGAACGGATCTGCTGAGCATGCTCCATCAATGGAAAAATTTTATCGAGCGACAGCGGCTTTTCCAAATAGTCAAAAGCTCCTAGTTTGGTAGCCCGGACTGCGGTTTCAATCGTCCCATGCCCGCTCATAATAACGATCGGAGTTTTGGGACTGAGGTGCCGCATACGCTGCAGAGTTTCAATGCCATCCATGCCCGGCATCCATACGTCGAGCAGGACTAGATCGGGCTGTTTCTTAGAAAAGAGCTGCAGTCCCAACTTGCCATTCTCGGCTGTTACTGTTTGCCAGCCCTCGTCTTCAAAAACATCGGCCAGAGTTTTGCGAATATTATCTTCATCATCAACGATCAGAGCCAGACAGGCGTCCCCTGGCTTCACAGATTCAGACATTCTGCGGCCCCCTTTTGTTAATTTTGGAATCCTGGCAGGGCAACTCAATAATGATGATGGTACCAATGGGCTGATTATCTGTGATGCGAAGATACCCTCCGTGGTCTGATACAATCTGGTTTACAATCGCTAGGCCTAAACCGGTCCCTTCTTTTTTAGTCGAGAAATAAGGCTCTAAGACCCGCTGTTTCAAATGCTCAGGAATGCCGCTCCCATTGTCGGCGATTTCTACGCGGATCGTATTGTAGTCTTCCAGCAGTCGACTGCGCACAGAAATCGTTCCCCGGTCACGCTCCTCGGGTATGGAAGCAATGGAATTAGCGATGATGTTGGTGAAAACCCTCAGCATCTGCTCCCGATCCAAAGGCACCAAGGGCAGTTCATCACTTAAGTCACTTATATCAAAATCAATCAGGGAATAGCTCATACTATAAAGCCCAACAACATCTCGTAGAATGCTATTAACATTCTCAGGCCTCGTTTTAATGGAGGGTAGCCGAGAGAATTTTGAGAATTCATTCACCAAGTCACGGAGGGCATCCACTTCTGAGATGATCGTTTCAATGCACGTCACGAACACCTGATGATCACGACCTTGAAACTGATCCCCAAAACGCCGCAACAGGCGCTGGGCACTGATCTTAATGGGTGTGATAGGATTTTTGATTTCATGGGCGATGCGTCTAGCCACTTCGCGCCATGCCGCAACCCGCTGCGCTTTAACCTGCTCACTGGCATCGTCGATCACAATGACAATGCCGAGGTCGTCACCATTTTCCTCAACAATACGAGTTCCATCAGCCAGTAAAGTTAAATCACGACCCGTCTCCGCCAGATCGATCTCACCACTGAAAGAACCATACTGCAGCCTTTCCCGAATCGGTCGCCAGAGAGCATCTAGGAGCGCAGGATCCAGGACATCTTCAATCGGTTGACCCAAAGCGACTTCGGCCCTGAGATTCAATAGGCGCTCGGCAGCCCGATTGATCGAGGTCACCCGTCCTGCGGCATCCACTGAGAAGACGCCCGCACCGATGTTGCGCAGGATAACTTCCATGTATTTTCGTCGCTGGTCCAGCTCTTCATTCGTCTTTTCCAAGCGAGTGGTGAAATCCAAAACCTGATTTTCATGAGCTTTGAGATCGGCTGTCATGCTGTTAAAGGAACGAAACAACTGGCCCGTCTCATCATCGGACCGCACTTCCAGAGTTAAGGAATAGTTTCCAAGTGCGACCTCACGCGTGGCTTCAGCGAGGCGCTGGATAGGCGCAATAATACCGCGCGCCACATAGAAGCCCAACCATGTCGCAGAAAACACAATGATCACGACCATGAGCACCAAAAGAATCACATAGCTCAGACGATTCAGTTCCGCACTGGGTTTGAGGCTGGCAAACTCCTGAATGATGGTTTCGACACTTTGTAGAATTTGGGTATCAAATCGTTCCTCTAGAACTATCATTCCAAGGAGAATAAGGCCCTCGGGGTCAAGGATTGGCGCAACCCCGCGCACCACATCTTGGCCCTCATCAGCGTCGACAATGGCCCGAGCTGTGAGGCTCGGATTTTCCTGAAACCTCTGTAGGGCATGCATGACGAATCTTTGTTCACGGGCCGAGAGAAGGGGTTTTTCAGGATCGTTATTCCAAATCAATCGGGCATCCCGATCGTAAACCCGAACACTTCCCACCCGGAATTCTCGAGAAAAGCCGCGCAATCGGCCCGGATTGATCTCGTAGCTTGGATGGACGGCATCGCCGAGATCTTCACGCACCGAATCAATTCTTTGCAAAGCCAAGCGGGCAAGGCTGGAGAGCCTTCGTTGATCCCGATCATAGACCATGGCTCCCGCCTCTCGCGTGCGATGCATGGTGGCTTCGACTCGAGTAGAAAACCAGGTTTCGAAACTGTCGGTCAGAAATCGAGTGGAAATATAAAAGAGCAAGGCCGTTGGCGCCACCGCAAAAAAGACCAAAGCGATGACCAGTTTGGAGCGCAACTTCGAACCGATTACCCCATGCCGTCGATCCAGAACCAATTTCACGATATTGCGAAAAAGCATGAAGCTCAGCAGTAGTATCAGGACCACATTGATATTGATGAGACCGAAATAGACCAGTGAATTCAAAAACTCTGGGTGACGCGAGAGATCACGACTCAAATCAAAAAGGCGCCCTTCCAGACGGGAAAGCGCAACGAATAACCCGGTCACCAGAATCATGGCGATGAGTTCGAAAAGCCGCTTGCGCTCTTCGCGAGATCCAAGACCCAGGAACTTCAGCCTGCCTAAATCCACGTCTGTCTCGTCCTCATTATGGCGGATTTTTAGAAATGGGTTTTAGAAAGACCGAAGCAAAAGCATAGGATCGATAGAAAATCCGCAGCTCTACGAGCTTTTCTTTGGTCTGTTCTGCTGTTTTGAATTCAACCCGAACCAAACTATCTAAAGCGCTGCTATTGGTCTTCACATCCACAACTTTAATGGGGTCTTCCGCGCCCATTTCCTGGATATCCCCAGGCCCTAATTGATACTCGACTCCTTTGATTTTTAGGCGAAGGAATTTAAGTTCAGGGTTCAGTATGGATACGAAGACATCACCATGGACTTTTTCACCTGTTCGGGCTTCTATTTTATAAAGCTTGCCGCTTTTATCGAAAGACCAGCCCTTCTTCAGTTTGCTCGTCTGAATGACAATGTCACGATCATCATCCTGCCAGCGCCTAGGACCCTCGCCGCGATAGCCTACAAAATTCAAGATATCCGGTGATCGCGCTGTCCCATCCAAAACCGCATGCAAAAGAGTAAGTTCGTCACCACGGATGAGCTCGATTTTCTGGTGACTGGGGAACTCTTTTTCGGCGTCATTAATACGCACCATCATCCGCGAAAGTTTGGGCGCCACAACTGCAGCAGCAGGCGCGGCATAAAACCCTAAGCCTGCCAATGCCCCAGCAAGAAAAAGATGCCAAAGTCTCATGGTTGTCAATGATCCCTCGCTCTGATTAAATAGGGAAGTCGCAACACATCGCCTAGATTAACATAGCCTGGATGCGAAGTCCCCATGACCTCTACCGATCCTGATCTCGTCACTCGATTCAGCGCCTCTTTACGCGCCAAGAGTCGTCAGCCAGCCACGGTGGAATCCTATAGCCGTGATGCTCAGGATTTTTTGCGTTTTCTAAACCAAAGCCATCTGAGTTTGGATCATGTCGAGCCCGAAACTTTGCTTTGGTTTCGTGATTATTTACGTGATACGGCCGGTGAGAGGGAGAATTCCGTCCGGCGCAAAGTCATTGGTGTTCGTCAGTTCTTTCGATTTCTTGCAGACGAGCGACTGATACTCGCCTCGCCTTTTGATGCCATGCCTATTCCTGAACGCGATGACTCGCTCGATGCTGGCCTCAGTGAAGAACATCTCCAGACTCTTTTTGCCTCCATCCCTGAACACGGAATCAAAAATCTTAGGGACCGGGCGATTCTTCATCTGCTTGCCTTTGAAGGTCTGAAAGCCAGCGAAGTGATCGAGCTCCAGTGGCGTGATTTGATTCGTGGCAATCGGCTGCAGACATTGACTGTGACGGGTTTGAAAAGTCGCACGATTGCCATTCAGGAAGACAGCTTCAACAGTATCGCAGCCTATGCGCGCGCCTTCACTACCTGGCTTGAAAGTCAGGGACCGGATGGTCAAAAGCGCTTTCCTTGGATGTTTATATCCTTTAAGGGCAAAGAATTACCCCTGGTATTGCCCAGAATGACCAGACACGGCCTTAAGTTTATGCTGCATGAACTTGGCGAGAAATCCCAATTGAAGCATCTGCATACCGAGAGCTTAAGACATCATGCCATGTGTTTTCACTTGGCTCAAGGACGCACGCCGGATGATGTGATGCAACATCTTGGGCTTCGTCGTCTGGGCAACATTGCTAAACATTTGGCACAGCATCGGAACCAGCCATGACGCCCAGTCCTACCGATCTTCATTGGATGAAATTTGCCTATTCCTTAGCAGGCCATGCGGCGGCGCGGGGTGAAGTTCCAGTGGGGGCGATTCTTATCGCCGATGGTAGGATTGTAGCCTCCGGTTTTAATCTGCGCGAAACACTTCGGCAACCCACGGCTCATGCCGAACTGCTCGCGATTGAAGAAGCCTGCAGAATTCGTCAGAGCTGGCGTCTGAATGATTGCGATCTGTATGTGACATTAGAACCTTGCCTGATGTGCGCCGGAGCTATTTATCAAGCGCGGGTGAAGCAGGTTTTTTTTGGTGCCTTTGACCCCAAAGGCGGAGCACTGGGCAGCCTTTTTCAGCTCAATGCAGATCCTCGCCTGAACCACCGCTATCCCGCCATCGGCGGCGTCATGCAAGAGCAATGCAGCGCTCAACTCAGTTCATTTTTTGCCAAACGTCGTCAAGACAAACTTCTGCAAGCGGAACGCGAACGGGTACCAGCGGAGCCACCTGAAAATCGGGGCAATGATGAGAGCCCATAAGCCAAAGCTTGGACCGACTCGCTTTTTGTCTTTCGACTGGCGCCCATGAGTAATTTCGCATAGATTTCGGTTCTATCGATCTCGGAATTCTCAGGAGAACTCATGTCCTACGATTTTTACAAAGTCATGCACTTCCTTGGCCTTATCATGGTCTTCACCGCTCTCGGCGGGCAATTCGTTCATGCCATCAATGGCGGCGACGCCAAACAGCATTCAGGGCGACGTTGGATTGGAATGTTTCACGGCATCGGTCTGACAATAGCTCTTGTGGCAGGCTTTGGCCTTGTCGCAAAGTTGGGCGTTGGGTTTCCGGGCTGGGTTATCGTGAAGATTTTGATCTGGGTTGCACTGGGCGGCATTGGTGCTT
>JBGSRE010000114.1:0-3509 GCA_041737755.1 Oligoflexus sp. | reverse complement strand
ATCGCAAGGAGCCATGATCAGCAAACAGTTTTTGATCCCTGATGAAATCGATTCGATTCGACAGATTGTGATGGAAGCTGTCGAAACACATGGTTCTGATCTCATTATTACTACGGGCGGGACGGGGCTATCGCCCCGCGATAGGACGCCTGAAGCTATGAAAGGGATCTGGGATCGAGAGATTCCTGGCTTCGGCGAACTCTTGCGAAGTTCGGGAGCTGCTCACACACCGATGGCTTTTTTAAGTCGGTCGGGAGCAGGTATGGTGGGCAAGAGCCTCGTCATCATGCTGCCTGGCAGTTTGAAAGCTGTTAAACAAGGTCTCGGTGTTTTGCTTCCGCTCTTGCCGCACGCTTTTCATGTGACACGCGGAGGGCGACATGAGTCATCCTATGCCAAGAGAAGTGAGAATAATGATGATAAGCTATCGTGAAGCTGTCGGCATTGTTCGTCAAAGGGCCGAGCTTCGATCCCAAAGCCGATTCAAGGACCAGCAGCAAAAGTCGCTTTATGCTGCTCAAGGTCAGATTCTCGCTGCTGCTGTAAGCAGTCCAGAACTCGTGCCGCCTTTCGATAATTCGGCGATGGATGGTTTTGCTCTGTGGGCCGAGGATTCGGCTCATGCGACTGCCGAACGCCCCCTCGTGCTGCCGATCCTTGCTTCGATAGCAGCCGGTGATCCCCAGACGGAAATCCCTGCATTCGGTGCGGTTGAAATTATGACCGGCGCCCCCATGCCGCTGGGAAAATTCGATGCTGTCATCCGGGTCGAGGATACTGAAAAGAATATCACCCAAGATCAAGTCTTGATCAAAAAGTCTGTACTGTCGGGTGACAATATTCGCCGACGAGGCAGTGATTTTAATTTCAAGCAAAGTCTGGCTGAACTAGGCCAGGTCGTCAGTCCTGAACTGATGATGGCCTGTGCCAGCCTTGGCGTTGATACCCTAGCTGTGCAAGCTCCCATTCGCATTGCGTTGCTGATCACGGGCCGAGAACTCAGTCGTTTTACTGACAAGGATCTGCCTTCAGGCATGATTCGGGATGCATCGGGACCCTATTTACAGGCCTGTTTGCAGCGACCTGATTTTGATCTTATTGCCCATAAAATGCTGCTGGATGATCCCGCTCTTTTCCGGAGTGAGGTCGAGCAAATCCTTAAACTAAAGCCAGATATCATCATCAGTACGGGTGCGGTATCCATGGGCAAGTATGATTTTATCAAAGACTGCCTCTTGGAACTCGGAGCTTCCCTCAACTTCCATAAAGTGGCCATGCGGCCTGGTAAACCCTTGCTCTTTGCTGAGTGGCAGAACGGTCCGGTGTGGTTTGGTTTGCCGGGAAATCCAGTGTCGACCATCGTCGGTTGGCGCTTCTTTGTTGATCCCTATGTAAGGGCTTTGCGCGGTCAAAGTCCGGAAATTCCCTGGACGGGAAGACTGATTCATTCGCAGAAGAAGCCCAAACTGCAGTGTTTTTTCAAAGCCAGTTCGGCTATCAAAGAGGGCGAATTGCAGGTCGCTGTGCTCGAAGGCCAGGGATCCTATATGATCAGCCCTCTCCTGCACACAAGCTGCTGGGCAGCTCTGGATACCGATCTTGAATATGTGGAACAAGGCAGTTTGGTATCCGTTTTTCCTTTGCATGCATTCATTTGAAGAAAGGATCATGATGCTCGAGATTCAAGTGCGACTCTTCGGAGCCTTCCGAGACTATGCGACCCATCCCGTTTTGCTTTTTGAATGCAGTCCCGGCACCAGCATAGCTGAGCTTCGTCAGCATGTGCAGGTGAGACTCCAGGCCATCAGGCCAGGCAGCAATGCCGATGGATTGCTTAAGCAATCGGTCTTCGCCGATGAGCAGGCAATCCTGAACGAGCATTTCCGCTTGGAGCGAAGTCAGGAGCTGGCGATTATTCCGCCCGTCTGTGGAGGATGAGTCGCTGCAGCGTGAATTTCTGTGGTTTTGTCAAAGAAGGAGCGCAGTCGCGAGGAGAGATTGGCCAGAAAGAGGATGCTCGAAACCTTAGGCTCGGCGTTCCAAAATAGCCCGGATGCGATCCATCACTTTAGAGGCTTCTATAACGAGTATGAGTAAATCTTTAGCCTTGACGGGTTTTTCCAGATAGTCGAAGGCTCCTAGGGACATCTGCTGCTTGCGCCCTTCTTCATTGGGCATACCAGTGAGGAAAATGACCGGAACATAGATGGAACGCTGGCGTATAATCCGAAAGAATTCAGCACCGCTCATTTCCGGCATGCGATCATCGAGGACGATGACGTCAATCGAATGATCGACCAAGGCTTGCAAAGCTTCCTTGCCGTTAGAAGCTGTCACGATCCGAAACTTGGTGTAGTTTTCGAGGGTCGCCTTGGTGATTTCTACAATATCTTCATTATCATCAACGATAAGAATCGTTCCTGTTAGGTCTTTGTTTTCAGCTATAATTTGTTCGAGAGGTTTTACCTCTGTCTTGTTCGGCATCAGATTTTCTCCTGCGTCCTCTTCGGCGGCTTACCGTTGGAATTGAGTTCACCTTGAGCAACGGCTCATGCACTTTTCCCAAGCGACTCCATTGAAGCCTGTAATATCAAATATTTAATAGTAAATTTAAAGTGTTAAACAGTGCTTTGGCAGGGTCGGGAGTGGTCGAAAAACGGTCACTCCAGTATAATGGGAAGGTAAAGTAAGAATCTATCGCTCGGGCACAGGTGGGATCATGGATCGTCCAAAGCGTTTATCTTTTGTCTTGGGAATATTCGGAGCTCTGCTGGTCGGTAGCTGCGAATGTCAGAGAGTGGGATCAGAAGCCAAGGCCTATGCGGCGAGAACTGGTCCGGTCATCTATGCTTCAGACCAGGTGGAGTTAGAAGATATTCGTGATTTTTTTAAAAGAGTATTTGGGGTCGATAATTATGCGACGACCTGGACTGAGCTTGACAAATTTCGAACAGGATCGGTCAGCACCGATAGAATTCCATACCAGGATACCTGGTATCCCGAACGAACAGGTGGCACCAATAGCGGCACAGCTTTAAGCAAGTACGATCGAGTTTTCAATGGGGCTCAATCCAAAGCTGTTCAATGGGAAATAGACAATCATAATCGAGCCCAACCCAACTGGTTTGGTCATTGCAACGGCACTGGGGTGGCAGTTTCTCGCTATCAGAATCCCGTTCGCAATGTAACGAGACCTAAAGGTTGCACGGCCGGGACAACTGGTTGTACCGAATTCACTCCAGAGGATATCCGGGCACTTCTCTCTGAAATCAGCATGAACGCCAAAGCAAAATTTATTTCAGGCAATCGCTGTCGAGCTACCAATGCAGAAATCCTGAGTAGGCCGATCGAGCGATCGAATCCTCAGGTGATGGATGAATGCGATGATGTGAATCCGGGCAGCTTTCATGTTGGTTTGGTCAATTTTCTGGGCCGGATGAAACAGCCTATTATATTTGATGAGCATCAGGATGAAGAAGTATGGAATTACCCGATCTACGCTTACGACT
>JBGSRE010000094.1:0-1995 GCA_041737755.1 Oligoflexus sp. | reverse complement strand
CAACAGTGTAATTTTTTCAAACCAGCCCAAAATCTTGATCACTCCGGGCATACGCATCCTGAGTTCCAAGAAAATGGTAAGAAAGCGATAGACAAAGAACATAGAGAGAAAACTGAGCAGCAAAGGAACTTCAGTGTTGAGCCAGGCGTGATCGGCAAGATATTGAAAGGCAAGACCATGGACGGCAGCCTGAAAACCGGCAGACAACAAACCAAAAATAGCAAAGTAAAGGTAGGACGTATCCTTGATCACAGCGAAGAGCATCAAGTTATAGAGTGGCATAATCAGAATCACGCCCAGCAAAAGTCCAAACAGCAACTTTTCTGTTTCACGCGTTAAGCTAAAAGCTGTCCCATCAGAAAGATAGAGGCGAGTGGATAATAAGTCGCTGGTTTGATAGCGGAGAAAAAGCATGCTCTGGCCTACTGGAACTTTAAAACTAAAAACCGGATAGCGATAAGGCACGGACCGATGAATGAGTTCCACGGCATCGCCGGATTTTTGCTCGACCAGCAATTCATCGCCTTGCACTAGGAAAAAATGCAGATGATCGGTCTGCGGCCAACGATCTTCCAGAATAAGGTCCTGGACTTCGCCGCTGCTGTTATCAAAATTCATGCGAACCCATAGAGCATCGCTGCTGATTCCAATCATGGACGATTTTACAGCTTGCCAAGGCAAAGCCGGATTATCTTTCACATCAGACAGTTGCATCGCTCCCGATGCATCGCGGTAATAGTCCAGCCAAGGCTGTAAAGCCCTCACTTGTTTGGCGTGTCCATCGATTGTGAGGCTTACCGCAAAAAGATTCGTGCAAGGTGCTAGCAACGTCCCCAGGAGCAGGATCCAGAGGCATAAGGATGAAATGGAGGGTGTTCTCTTCATATGGGCTGGTTGATCGGCAAAATGCCGGCAAAATTTGAGCTCATTTCATCGGACCCAGATAGGATCCTTGAGCGGCGCCCAGGCGGCCCAAAAACCAAGCGAGCCCTCACTGGCAAGAGGGACCCCCATGGCCAGATAATCTTAGGAGATCTTGCTCGTTTTTCGATGAAATATCACGGCCAGGTTATTCGCCGGCATGTCGATGAATTCTTGAAAATGCAGCCCATGCCGTGCGGCTACCGCAATCACCTCATCCAGATCCCGCAGCCCCCATTGGGGATTCCGTTCTTGCAAAGAACGATCAAATTCAAGATTGGAAGGAGCGGTTTCCCGCCCTTTGATGAGGAATGGTCCGTAGAGAAAAAGGACTCCCTCGTCGAGCAACAATTGTTCAGCTTGTTGCATCAAACGCAGACAGGCTTCCCAGGGTGAAATATGAATCATGTTGATGTTTACGATCACATCGAAAGGCCCAGTCAAAGGAGTCGGACGGTCTTCTATCACCGACCAGCGAATGGGTTTCTGCATGGCTGGAGAAGCACATTCCTGCTGATAGGCGAGGATGCTGGCTAGGGCTTCTTCATCACAATCGGTAGGTTGCCAGATCAAATCCAGTCTTTTTTGGGCGACAAAAGTCGCATGCTGGCCCGTGCCACTGGCAACCTCTAGGACCTGAGCTGTCACCGGCATAAGCGGGTTTAGTACTGTAAAAATAGGCAAGCAGTTGCGTTCCGCTGCGGGAGAATATTGTTTCATCCTGGCTCCTTCAAATATTTCGCATGATGGAGGATGTGCTCTTCGATAAAACTGGCGATGAAATAAAAACTGTGATCATAGCCCGCACAAAATTTCACCAGGTGCTTCTGATCGACAGCCTTGGCCGCTTTTATCCAATGTTCCGTGTAGAGCTGTTTTGTTAAAAATTCATCGGCATCGCCCTGATGAATGAGAATCGGCGCCGGATGGCGATGCTGAGTCTTCAGCAGCTCGCAGCTATCATAGGCTTGCCACAGCTGCTGATCCGACCCCAAATAACCCGTAAAAGCCTTGATTCCCCAAGGCGCAAGAGTGGGATGGGCAATCGGCGCCAAGGCCGAAATACTTTTAAAC
>JBGSRE010000081.1:0-5955 GCA_041737755.1 Oligoflexus sp. | reverse complement strand
CCTTCAATCCGCAGGCTGCAGAAGGCATTATGTGTCGGAATCTTGTTTCGGTCGCCTACGATGGATCACTGTTCGATTGTGATTTTAATCAAATGCTGCAGATACCCTTAAAGGCTGCCGAACAATCCTTAAGTATCTTTGATTTCAATCTCCATGCTTTGAGTCAACGCACCATCGAGGTCGCTGATCATTGTTTTGGCTGCACGGCTGGTGCAGGCTCATCCTGTGGTGGAACAACGGCTTGAACGTAGCAACTTTTTTGGGAGTCGCGGGTGAATTATTATGAGTCGAAAGATCTGTCAAAGTTTGCAGAAGTAGGGAAATTTCGCGGCGAATTGATGGATAAGTTTTTCGCCTACTACAATGCAGTGGTGGGAACCGATGGAGCACTGAGCAAACGGGAAAAAGCTCTGATCGCTCTGGCCGTTTCGCATGTGAAGCAATGCCCCTATTGCATCGATGCCTACACGACAGCTTGTTTGGAAGCAGGTTCCAATCCGGAGCAAATGACTGAAGCGATTCATGTCGGTGCGGCCATGGAAGCCGGTATTAATTTGGTTCATGGCGTACAAATGCACAATGCCTTGAAACAAAAGGGTGCAATTTAATCAGTTAGAGAAAAGACTGAGCTCCTTCCAGGATGGAGGGAGCCACTGCAGATCGTCCGCCTCATCGATGTCATGCAGGACTGGTCTTTGCCCAAGAGTCCAGGACAAAGCCTTGATCCGCCGCAAAGTATCTCTGGCTACTGTGCTCGTACTCCATGAAATACCTTGAAACAGTGACGGATGAAAGTTTTTGAAGCCCAGCAAGGCATAGCCTCCATCCGCGGTCGGAATGATCACCGCATCTTTATGCAGCAGCTCATCGGCAACGTGTTGGAGTTCGATCGCATCCAATGCCGGACAGTCAGTGCCCATCAAAAGCACAGCATCACCCTCGGCATGAGCACGCTGGGAGGCTCGCAAAAGTCGCTCACCCAAATCTCCAGTGCCCTGATCACTCAGCATCAGCGACGCGGGCCAGGACCTATTTTGCCAGGCAGCATCCGAAAAAGCCGGAGTCGTGCAGAGCTCCACACGGCCGATGCCAGCAGCCAAGGCTTCGGTGATAGCATGCTGCAGCATGAGGCTGGCCAATCGTGCCGCAGCTTCGGCTCCAATGGCTGGAATCAGCCTCGTTTTGGCAAATCCCGCGAGGGGAGCTTTGGCAAGAATAATGGTTCGTATCTTCATCGATAGGCTCTCGCAATATCCTGCGCCGAGGTTCCCCGCCAATAGGCCCAACGCAAGCGCCACATCAGAAGGATCGTCCGCCACACGCCTCGCGATTCCCAACGTCGACCGGAAGTGATCACACAGCTTTTCAAGCAGAGAGGTGGCGCGAGGGGAAGCAATCGCTTGGAAATTTCAATATCTTCCATGAGAGGCTGATCAGGAAAGTTTCCCACTCTCTGGAAGGCTTCTTTTTGCACAAAAATGGCCTGATCGCCCGTAGCAATTCCCGTCCAGCGAGATCGCCAATTCATCAGCGTACCTATGACGGGAAACATCCAGGATCGTCCTTCAATGCGAACATCGAATCGACCCCACACGCAGCGCTCGTCCTGGAAGGCATTGCGCAGGATACGCGCCGTGTCAGGAGGAGGAATGGTATCGGCATGCAAAAACAGCAAGACATCGCCAAAGGCCATCGCAGCACCAGCATTCATTTGCAGAGCTCGCCCCCGGGGGGCAGACAGAACACGAAATCCAGCCTGTTCCACCAGACTTACGGAATGATCCGTACTGCCACCATCGACGACAAGGACTTCGCAGCCATCGCGCAGAAAATTCCGCCAATGATCAAATAAGGCTGGGAGTGAAGAGGATTCATTCAGCATGGGAATCACGACGGACAGCTGCACAGAGGGCCTCATTTGATAATTCTGCTCGGTCCAAGGATTCTTGTTCAACACGCGATATAAGTTCGCCCTTTTGCATGCTATCATCGCCTTTAGCCTTAAGGCTATGGGTTTTATGGAGTTAGAATATGCAGAAATCGGCTTTTAAATGGATCCTCGTCGCCTTTATACTCTTGTTTATCGTGGCCTACTTTTTCTTTGGCCTTGATTCCTATCTGACCCTGGCCAATCTGAAAGCAAGCCAGGTCGATTTTCAAGACTACTATCAGCAGCACACCCTGGCCACTCTCGGCATTTATTTGCTGATCTACATTCTGATGGCAGCGTTGTCTCTGCCTGGGGCTGCGATTCTTACCCTTGCCGGGGGTGCGTTGCTTGGTTTTGGCACAGGCCTCATTATGGTATCTTTTGCTTCCTCGATTGGTGCGACCGGTGCTTTTCTCGTTTCGCGCTTTCTGTTGCGGGATTCTATCCAATCGAAGTTTGGCGATCGACTGCTGACGATCAATGAAGGAGTGCAGAAAGATGGCGCTTTCTATCTCTTCACGCTCCGTCTCGTTCCTATCTTTCCTTTTTTTGTGATCAATCTCGTCATGGGCTTGACCCCTATCAGGGCTTGGACTTTCTACTGGGTGAGTCAATTGGGAATGCTGCCCGGAACAGCCGTCTTTGTGAATGCTGGAACGCAGTTGGCCCAGATTGAAACTCTGTCCGGAATTCTTTCCCCGAAAATTTTGATATCGTTTGCCTTGCTTGGGATCTTTCCAATCCTCGCCAAACGGCTCATAAACATGTTTAAGAAAGGTGGCAATGATGGGCAAACCTGATGAAACCTATAATCTTGTGGTGATCGGCGGCGGCGCGGCTGGGCTGGTGAGTGCTTATATCGCTGCTACTGTTAAATCTAAGGTGGCGCTGATTGAAAAGCATCGCATGGGCGGTGATTGCCTCTACACGGGCTGCGTTCCATCGAAAGCTCTGATCAAAACAGCCCGCATGGTTCATCAAATTCGTCAGCACAAAACCTATGGCATCAAATCCGCAAGCTTTGAGTTGGACTTTGCCGAAGTGATGGAGCGCATCCAAAGCGTCATCAAAAAGATCGAACCTCACGATAGTGTCGAGCGATATACTGGCCTCGGTGTGGAATGTATTCAAGGCGTGGCCGATGTTGTGGATGAGCACACGGTGAAGGTCAATGGTCGAATTCTTAGAACCAAATCCATTATTTTGGCTTTAGGCGCTTCGCCGTTTGTCCCGCCAATCAAGGGCCTCGCTCAAATTCCGATTTTGACTTCCGAAAATCTCTGGGATCTCCGGCAAATGCCAGAGAAACTCTTGGTGCTCGGCGCCGGGCCTATCGGCTGCGAGATGGCCCAGGCATTCCAACGCATAGGCTCACAGGTTTCGGTGATCGAGGCAGGACCGCGTATTCTGCCAAGAGAGGATGATGATGTTGCCGCGATCATCACCCAATGCTTTCAAAATGAAGGCATCAAGCTTTTGCTAAATTCCAAGGCTCAGGAAGTGATTACCGAGCAGGGTCGTTCGACTATGATCTGTCAGACGGCGGATGGTCGCAGCGAAAAAGTGGCCTTTGATGCCATCTTTGTAGCTGTTGGTCGCAAGGCGAATACCCAGCAGTTCGACTGGAAAAAACTGGGCATTCAACTCAACGACAACGGCACGATTAAGGTTGATCCCTATCTGCGGGCCAATGGCAAAGGAATCTATGCCTGTGGTGATGTGGCTGGACCCTATCAATTCACTCATGTGGCGTCTCATCAGGCTTGGTATTGCGCGGTGAACGCACTGTTTTCGCCATTAAAGAAGTTTAAGGTCGATTACAGCGTCATCCCCTGGGTAACTTTCACCGATCCAGAAATTGCTCAGGTGGGACACAACGAGCAGTCGGCGAAGAAAGCTGGTCTGGACTATGAAACGACCACCTATCATCTGGATGATCTGGACCGTGCGATTGCGGAAAGTGAAGAGGTCGGCCGGATTAAAGTTCTCACCACGCCCGGCAAAGATAAAATTTTGGGCGCTAATATCGTGGGCGTGCATGCGGGAGAACTGCTCATGGAGTTCACCAGCGCTATGAAGCATGGCTTGGGCCTGAATGCCATTCTCTCGACGATTCATCCTTACCCCACCTTTGGTGAAGCAAACAAATACACCGCAGGAAACTGGAAGAAGGCTCATGCGCCTGAGACAATTCTAAGTTACTTGGAAAAATATCATGGCTGGCGCCGCTAGCTTTTAAGTTCCGCCATACATAAGGCGGAATACTTTGTTGATTGTTTTTCGCCTTAAATAATGATGTTTCGGTGAATTCTTTCCAAAGGTAAAGATCTCCGAATCTTCAAGTAAAAGGACAAATGGGCCCTTGCGGCCTCACTGCCTAACTCAATGAGCCGTGTTTTTGGTAGGCGATCTTCGTGCTTGCCCGTAACATTTGCCAGCGAGGCGCAAGGACTTTGCCATTAAATCGAGTAATGCGATGCTTGTGGCTTGGTAATGATTCTTTTTAAAAACTTGATTGCTCAGTAAGATCTGGGGCTTGAGAGACGCCTTTTGCTCTTGTGAATTCTCCTTCAAAACTAGCCGATAATGTTTCCAACCTAAGGAGAGTTATGCATGGGCGCACGATATTGGCCAAACTTTATTGTTTTGCTTTCCAGCCTTTTCCTATTGGCCCAAGGCTGTATGCCAAAAGGCTTACAAGGCAAAGCTTCCATGACAAAATCCGAGCTGGCATCACAGGCTCAGCCCGAGAATGAATCAGCTCTACCGGAAAATCCCTCGAGTGAGGAAGGAGATGGGGGCGAATCAGGCAAGATCGCCAATGAGCCCGCTGCGATTGCCGGTAGTTTTCTGGTCGATGCCTCGAAGGTCAAGGTGTCACGCACGGCATCCACAGCGGAAGTATCCGGCGATGCTCTCGCTGTGCTGGAAATGCCAGGATCACGCCCTAAGGTCCTCAACGTCGAGCTTTACGCCTATGATAGCGCGACCCGTGACATCGAACTGCAGGCCGGGCTGCTCGTTCTCAAGCTCAGAAAAATAGCCAGCAGCCAGTCAGCAGCTGATGGCAGCTTTACTCTACAGTCGGCGATTAGTCCTAGCGATTGGCTCTTCGTGAATATACTCAGTGATCCGAGCAACACTCTGACTATCGATCCAAGCAAAACACAGACCACTGTTGTCTGGATTGATAATGATGGCAATCGTCCGCGAACTCTGGATCAGGCAGCCGCTCATTCATTGAGGGGTTTGATCAGTCCAAGTCAAAGTTTGATCGATTCCATAGCCCTCATGAGAGCGACTTCGGCCTGTGTTGCCTGTGACTTGAACGGCGCCGATCTCCGGGTCAATAACATCAATGCCTATGATTTAAGAGGAGCCCAGCTGATAGGTGCGAAATTCAACGGCTCTTCGGTCACCAATAGTAATCTACGCTATGCCAACCTTCGCGGAGCTGATTTTACAAATAGCTTTCTAGCGATGACAGACTTCACTGGTGCCCAGGTCACTGCTGCCAATTTTAAAGGGTCGGACACTGTGAGTTCAATAGGCTTGGCATTGCCATTGCCATTGCAGTAAATCCCGCCTCAAACGATGGAAGAAAATCATCCAGATCCCGAAGCAGGGTTCTGGATTTTTTTTTGGGTTTTGATAGGCAGAGCTCTTTGCAGTTCTCCTCATCGGTCTTAGCCGATCCACTCCAGGGATCTTTATTACGAACAGCAAGCAAAAAACAGGCACGGGCAGAGGCACGGGCACCCGCCGCTTTGTGGCTAGGCACGGAGGATGCCGGGGCTGAAAGCGCCCCGTCCTCCTGGTGCGTGTCGAATAGACATTGAGTAGGTCTTTTTCTGTTATTTTGCCGGAAACTATGGTACGCATGGTGGGATTCGCCAGGGGTGCCGCAAGGCTGAGAGGAAGTACGTCTAAGGTCTTCCAACTCTAGAACCTGAACTGGTTAAAACCAGCGTAGGAAGAGCGATCAGGCGGCCAGCCTCTCCTTTTCCTTTGCACACCTGGAAGTC
>JBGSRE010000013.1:0-6960 GCA_041737755.1 Oligoflexus sp. | reverse complement strand
TGATGCGGTCTTTGACCTGTTGCAAACCAAAGTGGTCGGTATCCAGAATCTCTTTGGACTTGTGCAAATCGAGACTATCAGCAGACTTTTTGCCCCAAGGTAAGGCCAGAATGGTCTCGACATGGGTTCGGGTTAAAGCCGCTTCACTGGTATCCTGATGCATGCGCTCCAAGCGCTTCAACTGGCGAGAGATTTCTTCTTTAGCTTCCTTGTTCATTGGCTGCTCGTCCATCTTCTGCCAATACTGATCGATCTCGTCCTTACCATCGGAATCACCCAGCTCGGATTTGATCACTCGGATCTGCTCGCGCAAATAGTGCTCGCGCTGCATGCGACCGATTTCATCTTTAGCGTTAGACTGGATGCGAACCTGCATCTGATAGACTTCTATTTCCCGTGACAGGCAGTTATAAACGCGCTTCAAGCGCTCCAAAGGATGGGCTACCGATAGGATCGTTTGCGCTTCGTTGACCTTGAGTCCCAGATTGGATGCCACAAGATCGGCGAGACGACCTGGCTCATTGACATCTTCCAGAATCATCAGGATATCAGGGGAAAGAATTTTCCCAAGAGTGACGACCTTCTCCAGACTTTCCCGAACGGCCCGAATAAGCGCCTCCACTTCACTCGTGGTATTAGCAATGCGGGGTTCCTGAACTGTTTGGACAATAACCTTCGGATAAGGCTCTGTTTGAATCAACTCACTGACCATGGCTTTGTGCAAACCTTGGACGAGAACCTTCATTCTTCCATCAGGAAGTTTGCGGGTTCGCATGATCGAGCAAACCGTTCCGATATCATAGACATCGAAGGGTGCTTCCAGATGAGCTTCCAAGCCTTCACCGTCATGTCCCATGACTTTAAAGGCTGATAGAAAGATCTTTCTTTGCTTTGCTAAGGCACTTTCCACAGCATTGACGCACAGGTCCTCATTAATGAAGACCGGGACAATCATGTTAGGGAATACCACGATATCCTTCAGAGGCAGCAGTGGCATCTCACTGTTGACAACTGCAAGCTTACCTTGATTCGTCTCCGACATGCTTCACTCCCGCAAAATAAGGACTTGGTACTTCTCTGACCCACTAATTGATTCGGCTGGTGCCGCGAAAACATGAGTAGCTCGGTTTTCCTGGCCTTTTTTAGAATCTGGTTAGACCACCAAGTCTAAACCTTTAGCCTAATGATGATCCATAGATCGCCAGCCTGATCGTCGATGACATCGCCGAAACCGCAGAACTTAATCGCTTTGCAGAGGTCGGTGTCAGGACCTAAAACCAATTCTTTCTCGATCTTTTCGCGTTTTTCCTGGTGGCCTTGCGCAGTGGAGGTTCGGATCGTGCGCGTGAGTTTGACCACGGTGCGAAATGTTGAGGATAGCTGTTCCCGAGTGATGAAGATCGGGATTTCCAGGTCAAGCTTCTTGTGCTTTTGGCACCAGTTTTCGAAGCTCATCTCTTCGTACTGAACGGAAGAGCAAAATTCTTTTAATTCCTGTTCCTCATCGATTTTTTCCGAGGCAACAGGAGGACCGAGGCTACATTCCTGTTTTGGCCGCTTGCGCGTCACACCTCAAATCCTCTTGCTTAAAAGTCCAGCATCCTTGCTAGAACTATTTTCGCTGAGCCAAAGCTCATTTCGAATCAGATGATCCAGACTTAGGAACCAGGACACTCACCATCGAAGGACGAATCAAACGTCCGTTCAATAGATAGCCTCGCTGAAATTCGTCTTTGACCGTTTCTTGCTCGACATCATCCACTTCGACTTTCTGAATTGCCTGATGAAAATTTGGATCGAATGGCTTTCCTGTGGCGGCAACAGGCTTCAAACCATTGTTCTCCAGCACTGTCACGAGCTGCTTGTGGACCATGCGAATGCCTTCGATAACCGCATTGCCGGCATCGACGCCACCTGCAGAGCTTGCCTTCTCAAAGCTGTCAAGCACGGGGAGAAGATCTTGGAGGAGTTTTTCGGAAGCATATTTCAGCAGATCCTGGCGTTCACGTTCCTGACGCCTGCGCATGTTGTCCATTTCCGCAAGATTTCTCAGAAATCGGTCTTTGGTGTCCTGAAGCTCTTCTTCTAGTTGGCGGATACGTTCGCTTTGCATATCCGCTCCTTCGTCACTTAGGCTTTCACCGGCTGCGCTCGCTCCCGTAGGAGTAAAATTTTCGTCTGTATTGGAATCGACCATTGGATTGACTTCTCTGTTTTTATTGCCATCTTTGTGCATATCAATATTCATACGAGACTAAATGACCCCCTGCTTGCATTGACACGACTTGGCTTTTTTACAACGCAAGCACCCGAACTGCAAGAGATTGTGGCTCTGGATGATTTTCAATCCTTAGGCCGGCCTTTTGTCGGCAAGGCTGGGCACTTCTGGCGCCTTAATCTTATTTTAATGCGCCCCCCCCATCCTTGAAAAGTAGGCAAGGGTTGCCGGGGCCCTTGCCCATGGCGATATCCAGCGATGGACGTTGACAGGGTTAAGTCGCATGCGTTAAATCTTTCTCACCTAAAATCGCAGTGTTTCTCGGGTCATGACCGAGACTTTGCGGATCGCTTCAGCATTCTGATTCTGAGTTGCCCATGGAAAATCCTGTTGACCAGCTGCCCCCGGATCCTGAACTTACGCAATCCGCGTCAGATCGAGTTCTTCCGTCCGAAACGACCAAGCGTTTATCTGCTTTGTCGAGACGAGGAATACATATCGACGATGCTGATCTCATCACTCGCCTCGATCAATATTCGATCGAGGACGTTGTTGAGCTCAAGATCTCTCGGTTTTTCGATCAAATTGGTACTTTTTATCCTGATGATGTCTATGATTTGATCATGTCCAAAGTGGAAAAGCCCCTGCTTGTCCAGATTCTGCGCCGCGTAGGCGGGAATCAAGTTCAAGCCGCCAAGATACTGGGCATCAATCGCAACACCCTGCGAAAAAAGATCAAGCAATACGGTCTTTGACATGATCATAAGCCTTCCATTCTTTGGAAGGCTTTCTAATCTCCTTCATAATCGCTGATAGAGCCTTCCTGGAATAGGTTCTGAAAAGAGACATAATGAGGCTGGTAGGCGAGTTTGATCGTTTTCGTAGCACCATGTCGATTTTTTGCGATCAAAATTTCAGCTATGCCGGTACTTTCTGAGGCCGGGTTATAATACTCATCCCGATAGATGAACATGATCATATCTGCATCCTGCTCCATCGATCCCGATTCTCGAAGGTCGGATAATTTGGGGCGCTTATCTGGGCGCGAATCAGGACCGCGGTTCAACTGAGCTAGAGCAATGACCGGAACTTTCAATTCCTTTGCCAAGTTCTTCAAACCCATGGAAATTTCAGAAATCTCCCGCTCCCGACTATCAGGACGATTGGCACCCATAGTCATCAGCTGCAAATAATCGATCACGATCATGTCAAGACCGTTTTCTTTATGATAGCGACGACAGCGTGATCGCAATTCCATCAGACTGATACCAGGAGTCTCGTCGATACCAAGGTGATTCTTGTGCTCATAAATTCGGCGAGCACCTTCCATGAGGCGATCCTGTTCTTCATCCGTCAGATCGCCTTTGCGCAAGCGCGAAGAATCCACTCGAGAAACGGAAGAAAGAACCCGCGACATCAGCTGTTCCTTACTCATCTCGAGTGTAAATACAGCCACTTTCTTGCCTGCGAGAGCAGCATTGGTAGCTAAATTCAACACGAGGGCTGTTTTCCCCATCGCTGGGCGTGCCGCAAGGATCACAAGGTCACTTGGCTGCATTCCGCCAGTGAGGAGGTCCAGATCGTTAAATCCGGTTGTCACACCCGTGACTGCACCATCGAGCTCCAACTTCCGTTGAATCTCTTCGATAGTTGATTCCAAAACTATATCGGCGGAGATGATGCCTTTTCGATCATATTCTGAAGAGATCTGCAGGAATTGTCGTTCGACGCTTTCGATAAAGCCTTCGATTTGACCTTCGTAGGCTCCCGCGCGATTGATCACATCCTGACAAACTTTAATTACGCTGCGACGGTAATAGTGATTTCTCACGATCCGAGCATAGTGCTCGAGATTTTGCGCAACCGGACAATTTTCGGTCAGATCGATTAAATAAGCTGGTCCGAGGTCACGGACCTTGTTCTGTCTTAGTTTCTCGGCAACAGTCACAATATCAGCCGATTCACCAGCTGCAGAAAGCTCTAAAATCGATTCATAGATTTTATAATGGGAATCGAGAAAGAAATGTCTTGGCTCGAGCATGCCCTCAACGAGCATTAAGCTCTCAGCATCGCTCAAAACGGCGCCTAATACGGCTTTTTCTGCATCGATAGAGTGCGGCAGAGCTTGTCCTGACGCCATGGTGAGTCTCACTCAAAGGAGCCCATGCAGCGGCTGAGAGCTTCAGGTTGTCTCAGCATGCCAGCGTCCACATTCTTGACCTGTTCGAGGAGTATAATACACTCTTTCGAATGTGATGAGAGCACGAATTCCATAGGCCTTGAAAAGCCTATGGAACTCTCAGCACAGGTTATTGCGGAGCAACAACCCAAACTTTAAATTTCGCAGTCACTTCAGGGTGAACACGAACTTCAGCGGCGTAAACACCGACTTTTTTGATCTCTTCAGTCAGTTTGATATCTTTCTTGCTGACTTTGACACCTTCTTGAGCAAGCAGTTCTTCCAGCTCAGCAGTTGTCACGGAGCCGAAGATCTTCTCGTCTTCACCGACCTGCTTGGTAACAGTGACCGAAATCTTTTCGATCAGACCAGCATGCTTTTTCGCATCGGCAAGAATCAGAGCTTTCTTCTTTTCGAGCAAGCGAATTTGGTGATTCAAAGAAGCCTGGTTGCCTTCGTTAGCGACCACGGCCAATCCACGAGGGATCAAGAAGTTACGGGCAAAGCCGTTCTTCACTTTAACGAGTTCACCGATACGACCAAGATTTTCGACGTTTTGGCTAAGAATCAGTCTCATTTCTTAGTTCTCCTCAGGCTGTCTTAGAGCAGCAGCGGCAGCCTTAGCGAGTTCGATTTTACGAGCGGGAATATCCACTTCGTTGTCGATCTTCACAACCATAAAGCGCAAAACATTGTCGTCGATGCGGAGCAAACGCTCGCACTCGGCGATGTTTTCTGGGGTACTGGCGGCATCATACAAGACATAATGTCCGCGGAAATGTTTGCGAATCGGATAAGCTAGACGCTTGGGACCCCAATCGTCACGCTTGATCAGCTCGCCGCCGCCGCGCTTCAAAATCTCTTCATAACCGGCAAAAACTTTTTGCTTGTCGGCATCTGGCAGGTCAGCCTTGGCAACCAAGGTAAATTCGTATTCACGTAGCAAAATTCTACCTCCCTTATGGATTGAGCAGCCAACCGTTTGATGAAGACCCAGCGTCTTCGCCTCGATCAGCAAGAGAGCTCGCGACACGTTTTGCGTGCCTTCTTTTCGAACTATATTTTTATCCAGGATTCTTAATCAAACCCTGCAGACGAATCAACGCTTCGTCCACCATTTGATTTTCCACCTGAATCAGCTCGTCGACGGTGAAATCTCCCAACACCCAGTTGGAGACATCTGGTCGGCCCGACTGCGGCCTGCCTACACCCAGTTTGATCCGGGCAAAATTCTCGGCGCCGCTTTCTTCCATGATGCTCCGGATTCCATTATGACCTCCGTGACCCCCGCCGGTTCTAGCTTTCACCTTACCGAAAGGAACATCGATGTCATCGTGCAACACAATCACATCTTCCATGGCGATCTTATAAAATCGCAAAGCCTGCATAACAGACCGACCGCTGAGGTTCATGAAAGTCTGCGGTTTCAACAACAGACAATCCGCTCCAACAACGGGTGCGCGCGCGAAATCAGCATCAAACTTCCGTCCCAGCCAACTCTCGCGGGCTCGAGAAAGAATTTGATCGAGGATCAAAAACCCAGCGTTATGCCGGTTTTTGCTATACTTGTCGCCTGGATTTCCCAGCCCTACTATGAGCTTCAAAAATGCTCTCGAGGCTTAGACGTAAACCAAGTCAACGTGCAGAGCTGCGCGTTTCACCGGATCAACTTGCAATTCGACAACCTTCACAACGCGGGTTACGCCTTGGAAGGTCAATTCAAACTGACGACCGTTCTTGTACGCTTTTCCAAGCCACTTGGGGTCGAACTCCAGCATTATGCTCTTGCCTTTATCCAGCAACACGCCAGGGATGCGGCCACTTTTGCGCAGTTTGCGGATATGGCTTTTGCCTGTGACTTCGCGTGGGGAAGCCTCAATCTTTACGAGTTCTTCTGACATTTGATCATCTCCTATAAGCAAGCACATATCCTACGCCCATTGGACGCTGCGCCCGACTGCAATGCGACCCTTGTGAGACAAATGGCCACTCTGTTTTAACGCACAACCGCAGCAAGAGCCTTAAAAACCGGTCTAGCTGCTTCATATTGGCCGCAAAAGAGTGCGCAGACCAAGCTTGAGCATAGGGTTATATAGGGAAGTCCAGTCGCTGGCAAGCCCCTTGTAACACCCGAAGCGCCGAGCCTGGAAGCCGGCGAGCCGCATATGTTAAACGAAAAGGCTACTGATCGAACCAGCGGTATGAATACGACGAATCGCCTTGGAAAGCAGTTCAGCAACACTCAGTTGAGTAATTTTTGAACACTCACGGGCGGCTGGCCGCAAAGGAATCGTATCGGTCACGACCAGCTCTTTCAAAACGGAGTTGGTGATTCTTTCGATAGCAGGCCCGCTGAGAACGGCGTGCGTAATTGCCGCACTTACTGACTTGGCGCCCTTTTCCATCAAAGCTTCCGCCGCTTTACAGAGTGAGCCACCGGTATCGCAGATATCATCAACCAAAAGGCAGTTCTTATCCTTCACGTCTCCAATGACGTTCATCACATCACTTTCATTCGGACGGTCTCGCCGTTTGTCGACGATAGCGAGGCCACAATCGTAGT
>JBGSRE010001013.1:0-1953 GCA_041737755.1 Oligoflexus sp. | reverse complement strand
GATGACGAGCATTTCCGTGCCTCGATCAACTAATTTTTGGGTGTCAATCGCTGCTTCATCATGTTGGGGATAATTGCAGTCCAGAAAGTCATTGGCCGGTGGCAGAATTCGCGGTTTGAAAAGTAGCAGAACTTGGGCTTTGACAAAGCGAACCCAACGATTTGGATTGACAACACGTTTTAAGAAAAACGTCAGGCGGTGCCTCAGCGTTGAAAAGACAAAACCATCTACCATAACGAGACCACGGATTCGAGGATCCTGCCTTGCATGATACCAGGCATCGACAGCACCGGAGCAAACACCAATGGAAACCATTTCTTTGATGTTAAAGCGATCTTCCAAGACTTGGGCGGCATCAGCTATGTCGCGGGTGAAAATATCCTGCAAGGGTCCATCATGTTCGGCCATTTCACTGTCACCCTGCTTGGAAAGATCAAAGTGCAGGACAGTGATACCCAACAGTGCCAGCTTATCGGCAATATCCACGTTGACCCGGAAAGGACCGATCCGATGAGAAATTCCTGTGTTCCAAAGCAGGACTCCCAAAGCTCGTGGAGTTCCTTGTGCTTCATGAATCACACCGATGAGGTGCTGGCTTCGTCCGAAGCGCAGAGCAATTTTAGCCATCCTATTGAACCTCCCAAAGGGCCTGGATGCGACGTAAATGAGCTGCTGGAAAAGCTCTGATTTTCACATAGCGTTCGCTACCCCAGTGAAGAGGTTCGGCGATATGCTGAATATCAGCCAAAAGGCCATGATTTTGCCAAAGCAGGCAGGTGTCCCGCACCAAAGGATCGGTTGCACTTAAAATAAAATGGGTCTTTTTGGCCTTCGGGTGTAACGTAGACTGACTGATGGCAGCGAGTTCCGCTCGCCAGTTGGAAGTCCAAGGGAAGCCCAAACACTGTTCGTCACTGTAGCGAAAGGATGGAAAAGGAGGCTCAGAGCTATTCATTTGAAACTGGCGGCTATGAGCTTTTTCCATATCATAGAGATAATTCAAGCCATCGATGATGGGATCCCAAAGAACCAATCGTTCCACATTTACCTGCTGACTGGCGCGGATGGCCAGAGGGGCACCGAGCCTTAAACCAAGCAGTGAGATTTTTTGAGTACGCAAATGAAACTGAGCCCAGCCATAGACACTGAGAAGATCCATGAGCCAATGATCCAAAGAAATTTGTTCCGCATACCCTTCTGAATCTCCCGTGCCACTATAGTCAAAGCGAATCACATGGAAGCCATCGCCTTGAAGTTGACGGGCCAGTTGTCCCAAACCTGCTTGCGATCGCATGATTTCCTGGGGAGCTGGCGGACAAATGATAATGGTTTCGTTTCGCCCTTGCAGTCCAGCAGGATAATGAAGGGAAAAAATCTGCCGGTCAGCAGCTGTTAAAAATTGTGGTTGGCTGAGGACAGCGGTCATGAGGATTCCCCCTTTATTCGGCTGGTGACGGGTGACTGCTGCGGCAGTTGTCCAGCTAACTGAGCTAAATTCATCAGCAAGAGATCGCGAACCCTGAAGGTTGCAGCGAGTTCCTGCTGGCATCGATGCAATACTTTGAGCGCCAGTAGCGAATGACCACCGAGGTCAAAAAAGTTGTCTGTTGGGCGAACGTTTTTGATTCCGATCATCTGGCGCCAGATTTCGGCAAGTTTATCTTCAGCATAGGACAAGTCCGGGATGGGGCGCTTCGAATCATCCTCTGGCTCATCCTGCAAAGCTGTATCTTGGGGCTTGGGCAAAGCTCTTCTATCGATCTTGCCGCTGCCAGTCAGAGGCAAATCGTCGAGCAGAACCAGCTGATTGGGTAGCATGTAAAGTGGCAAGGTCTCGGCGAACTTCACAACTTTATCTTCGATAGATGGACAGTACCTCGGTCCAATTCCAACGATTTCTCCACTATAGAGTGGCGATTCGCTCAAATATTTGCGGATCACATCGTGAGTTTT
>JBGSRE010001005.1:0-3879 GCA_041737755.1 Oligoflexus sp. | reverse complement strand
GTTTATTTGCAGCCGTTGCCGTGTGTCTCGGAAAGTGAAGGAAATAGACGGACATCGAGGGGGCGCTCTGCTTTATGAGACGCTCCTAAGCAGCATGAAGCCCAAGGAAATCCCCGTTAAATTGATGGTCGTGGAGTGCCTCAGTGCCTGCGACCGACACTGCGTCGCCGTTTTTTCGGGGCGAGGCAAAGTCACTTGGGTGTTTGGTGATCTACCTGTTAACGAGGAAGAGATAGGTGAGAGTGTTCTGGCTTTGAAAGAGTTCTCTGGACGATACGCATCGTCTCGTGATGGTTTCTTTGAAAGAAAAGAACGACCGCATCTCCTTCAATGCGGTATTCTTGCCCGCATACCGCCTCTCATAGCGCTCAAAAGCCGTCCATGGTCAATAGCGGATGGGATTTGATCCGGGAGATCATGAGCTTTTCGGGCAAGTCACAAGTCCGGAAAAACGCTCGATCTTACCGTCGGGTCCGGTTTTTTCGTGTGACGGTGTACCCTGGATACCCAGTTCCCGGGCTTCCTGCCAGGTTTTAAACTCAAACACCCCAGGCTTTTGGGTGAAGCGCTTCAATTCGGTTTGCAGACGCAAGCGATTCTCGCCAATGCCAACAACCCTGATATTCCAGCCCTGGGCCGCAAAGCAATCGAGTTCACGAAGCTGCTTGCGGCAGGGCAGGCAGTGTTCTTGAAAATAAACTGTCCACGGCTCCTGGCTACTTTGAGCTGCCAGCAGAGTGGTGATGAGAAGAACCTTCAATTGGCATTCCGTCGCTGCAGATTTTCACAAACGCCCGTATCGAAGTGATTGATGTGAAACCACTTCAAATTCATGCGCTCAGCCGAGAGTAAATCCCCGGCTTGGGCCAGCTGCAGAAAAATTTGATCCTGGCCGTTCATGCCCTTGCCAATGACCCGCGTGCTGTCCAGATCCAGACTGATTGATATCCAGCCGTGCGTCTGCTTGTTGTGCCTAAAGCTTGTGCGTAAGACATAGGTAGCCTGCCCCTGTTCGTTGAGATAGGCCGAAAGGATAAAGACCGAACAGAGGGGACTCCCACCGAGGAGGTCCTGCGCCGGATCGGTGCCATCAAGAATGATAAGGCTTCGGCTTTCAGGGCTTTCCATATTGAATTCGTCCCAACTGCTGTATCCAGAGGGAACTCCACTTACGGGCAAAGGTGCCAGACTCAAAACATTACTTTTTGCATTATCTTCGGTCGGCGGAACAGGAGGTGCTGGCAATTGTGGCCTGGCTGAATTGACTATTTCAATGGGGTCGGCTGCGTTTTTAGCTTCATCTTTACCGCAAGATATTCCCAAGCAACTGGAAATAACGAGGGAAAATAGACCAGCACGATTATTCATGAGAGTTCCTTCCTGCTTGACTTCTGGAATCCAGAAGAGGTAGACAGCTTAATGCAAACTATTGCATTAGTAAACCTTAGATTCTCAGGAGTATAAAATCTATGAAATTTTCAGCAATACTCGCCGCTAGCCTGCTACTTGCCACGCCTGTTATGGCTGATGGAGATCATGACCATGACCACGAAGGCGAAGTACTAGGTGAGTTCGATGTCGAATCTTACAAGTTGACTTTACAAGGCAGCCAGCCTTTCGGTGAAGCCTGTTACGTTGGAGTCGTGAACCAAGGCCAGGATGCTACGGGCAGTTACTTTGCTGAAGTGGAAACCAGTTTTAGCCATGAGGATGAAGGTCCAGGCCGTCTGCTTGTGACTTTCGATGCCAACCGTCCTGGTTTGCTAAGCGCCACGACTGAATCTGGATCCCAGATCAGCATCCGACTGAAAGCAGAAGGCACGACTCTTGCGGACGCACTTCGTTACGCGGTCCGCTGGACCCATGAAGGGCACACAGATTCGGGCCTTTGCGAAGGTTTGAGTGTGATTCATGATGCAGCGGCGGAAGAAGCTGCTCAGTAAGCTTTTCTCCTCTTGGATTTGTCTCTAGTCGGCAACCCCATTCTTCCGTGATGGGGTTGCTTTCGTTGGGGTAGCATGAAAAATACAGTGCTTGTCGTCGTTCCCTGGTTGCTGTCAGTGCCGATTATTGCTCAGGAAAAAAGTTCCGAGTATCTCGAAGTCGAAGGCAAGCGTCTTGATCAAGGACGCCAGCGAGATAGCAATAGCCAAACCGAATCGCTCAGCGGGGATACCCTCCGACAGTATGGGGCCCATTCACTGGCCGATGCTATTTCGCAGGCTTCAGGTGTAAATACTCAAACATTTTGCGCCAATTGTGGCGCCAAACGCATCACCATCGATGGACTTCGTGGCGAACACACGACGATACTGATCGATGGATTTCCGATGCATTCGACTATCTCGGCTTTCTATGGTGTCGATGCCATTCCTGTGGTTGGGCTCAGCGGCGTGGAAGTCAAACGTGGAGCAGGTCAGGCTTTGCTGGCGCCAGAAGCCATTGGTGGTGTCCTGAACCTTCTAACCGTTAATCCCAAGAAAAAAGAGCTCAAAGTCTTTTCGGAATATGGGAGTCATGGCTCCCAGCAATCGAGTGTCCTGGCATCCAGTGAAAAATTCGTGCTCACGGCTCAGCAGGGCAAGCTTGAATCCTGGGATATCGACAACAATGGTATCGGCGAATCGCCCTTCCGAAAAACTCAGACTTACAGTCTTAAGCTTAACGAAAACTTGGGCGACAATCGTTTGTCTTTGCGACATAGCGATGCAAACCTGCTCATAATCGGCGGAAACACTGAGCAGTTTCGTCCGACAAGTTTCACCAGGATACAGGCCCAGCCGACCGATTTTCTTGATCGTGATGTCACCAAAAAATATCTGGGCGACCTGGGCCGGATCACAGATGTGATTGAGTTGCAAAGAAAAGAGACGGCATTTTCTCTGCAGCGCGAGCTGGGCAAGGATAGTGAGCTGGAATTAAAGCTGTCTCAAGTAAGTCAAAATCAAAATGCCAACTATTCGCATGGCTACGACTATCGCAATAAAGATCGCATTCATTTCGCGGAACTTGCTTACCAAAGATCTCTAGGGGATCATGCGCTGACGGCTGCACTTGAATCTCGTTGGCAAAGAATGAATTCCAAATCGGATGCGCTTTATATCGAACGACTGGAACCTTTAACTCCGGATTCTCTAAAATTTCAGAGTCAGGCGCTGAGTTTGCGGGATGCATGGATCATCAATGAACACTGGAGTTTTGATTCTGCGATCCGGATTGACCAGCTCCATATCGACTGGACAGACTTGAATTTTCAGGTTGATGAGACGATTGCTGCGCCTCGTATTAATATCAAATATTTGTGGGACGATCACATCAGCTCGCAGCTTTCTTATGGTGTCGGCTATCGCCCGCCGCTTACCCTCTTTGAATCTGAGCATGGCAGCAACCACGACGGCTTTCTGATTCGTATCGACAAAGTGGAGCGCGCCCAGTCCTGGGTTTACTCCCTGAGTGGCAACTATCCTGATTGGTTCTTAAGTGGAACTTTGCATCATACTTCGCTTGAGAATATGGCCTATGCTTTCGATCGTGTGCCCAAAGGCCAACCAATTATTTTCCAGAACAGCGATCGGCGTTATGGCATCACCACCTTCGATGTTTTTACTGGAGGACGCATTTGGGAGCAACTCAACCTGCAGGCCGGCTATGAGCATTTTTTCTATCCGGGAGATTACGCGAGAAAACTTCCGTCGGCTGCAATCGAACAGCGAGTGTTGATAGATTTGGACTGGGCGGCTGCACGCTGGGATCTGGGACTGCAAATGGTTTGGATCGGTGCACGTGATCTGGGCTTCGAGCTTAAGTCCGACCACTTGGTAGCGCTGCCTAAGGTCTTCGGTCGCCTTAAAGATCCCGTAGGTAGAGCCTCGCGGAAAC
>JBGSRE010000998.1:0-6680 GCA_041737755.1 Oligoflexus sp. | reverse complement strand
GCGTGATCGTGATCCTGTGCGACAGACTTTGCCTTCCCCCCGTAAAACTTGGGCCAGGCCTATGCTCCAAGGCGATGGGTGCGCCTAGGATCACGATCACGCCCAAGGCAATGGCTAGGGTAAAGGCCAAGCGAATGGCCGACGCCATGGGCGAGGCCCAATTTCATAGTGCAGCCGGCGACCAAATGGAGTTACGGTCGAAATGGTCCCGTGGGTTTTGTGCTGGCGACTTCACTCGGGGATGCCGTTGGCGAAAGCGCCTTGGCCTCTCCAAAACAGCCCAATCGCTGGCTTGGGTAGCCAAGTCCAAGTGACATCATAGCTCCAACCCTCTCGCCCGTAGCAACAGTCCTTCTTCCATGCTCCTCCTCGACTCCCCTCTTGCCCATTTATAGGAAAGCTTGGTTTGCCAATGCCTAGCTTTTTTGTAAGATGAAGGCGATTGATCCAATCAGGAACAGAGAGGGAGCGCGATCATGCTTTACCAAGGCCGCGTGGGTACTACTAGCTTTGTCTTTGAGGATCTCAAAACTCTATTGGCCAAGGCCAGTCCCTTGCGTTCGGCCGATCAGCTGGCTGGAGTTGCGGCGGAATCGGCCAGCGAACGTATTGCAGCCCAGCGCTGTCTGGCTGAGTTGCCGCTGACGACTTTTACCCAATATAGCGTTATCCCCTATGAAGATGATGAGCTGACGCGCTTGATCATGGATTCACACGATCTCGTAGCATTTCAAAAAATTCGTCACCTTACGGTTGGAGGGCTGCGCGACTGGCTTCTTCATGACTTGACTCAGGACCCTGAGATCCAGGCGGTAAGGCAGGGCATCACGCCCGAGATGGCCGCCGCAGTGAGTAAGCTGATGCGCAATCAGGACTTGATTCTGGCGGCTAAAAAATCTCACGTCGTCACTCGCTTTCGCTCCACTGTTGGTCTCAGGGGTAGACTGTCGACCCGGCTCCAGCCGAATCATCCAACCGATGATCCAGAGGCCATAGCGATTAGTATTTTAGATGGTTTGCTGCTAGGCAGTGGCGATGCGGTGATCGGCATCAATCCCGCCAGTGATATTCCTGATCGAGTGGGAGAACTGCTGCGGATGATCGATGAGTTACAGAGTGTCAATCAAATCCCAACCCAAAGCTGTGTCTTGGCTCATGCCACGACCCAAATGCAGGCCATTGAGCGCGGCGCGCCGCTTGATTTGATGTTTCAATCGATAGCTGGAAGTGAAAAAGCCAATCGTGGTTTTGGTGTTTCGCTGGCGCTCTTGCGAGAAGCACAGGCAGCTGCGCTGTCGCTGGGTCGCAATCCTCAGAGTCAGCAGGTGATGTACTTTGAAACAGGCCAAGGCTCGGCTCTCTCGGCTGATGCAGCCTTTGGTGTCGATGCGCAGACGATGGAAGCGCGGGCTTATGGATTGGCGCGAGTCTTTGATCCCTTCCTGGTCAATACCGTGGTTGGTTTTATCGGTCCGGAATACTTAGCCGACGGCAAGCAGATTATTCGTGCCGGCCTGGAAGACCATTTCTGTGGCAAGCTGCTCGGCCTACCGATGGGCTGTGATGTCTGTTACACGATGCATGCTCTAGCCGATCAAGACGATATGGATGCGCTGCTGACCATGCTGGGCGCGGCGGGCTGCAACTTCATTATGGGAGTGCCCGGTGCGGACGATATCATGCTCAATTATCAAAGCAGCTCCTTTCACGATGCGCTCTATTTGCGAGAAGCGCTGGGCCTGCGCATGGCTCCAGAATTTGAGAGCTGGTTGCAGACCCAGGGTTTGCTTGATCGATCAGGCCTAAGACTCTTGGCTAATCCGCAGCATCGCCTGCTGGTCGCTGGCCTTAGGGAAGGAATAAGCCTATGAACACCGACCTGAGAAGCTTAACGCCCGCCCGCGTCGGACTTGGACGCTTCGGCAGCAGCATGCCGACCGAACAGCATCTCCGGCTTTTGGAAGCGCAAGCCCTAGCTCGTGATAGCCTCTGGCGAACCTGGGATGGTTTGGCTTTATCTCGCTATCTGAGGGAGTGCGACTGGCCTTGTCTCAACGCCGTTTCCGAAGTGCGGGATCGCCAGCAGTACCTTATGCGACCTGATTTGGGCCGACGCTTGAGTATTGGTTCGATGTATGAATTGCAGCAAAGCGCGATCGCTGCAGCGGAGCTGTTCGATTGGGAAATTGTTTTCTGTGTTAGCGATGGCCTGTCTACGGATGCGATCGACAGGCATATGCAGCCTCTGCTGGATGAATTTTTACCGAGGCTTATAAAAGAGCCTTTTTATAGGCAAAAACCGTACCCCTTTGTGTTGATTCCCCTGGCCCGGGTGGCGGTGGGTGATGCGGTCGGTGAGGCACTAGGATCGCGCCTGTCGGTGATTTTTGTCGGGGAACGCCCAGGCTTGAGCGCCCACGATAGTCTCGGGATCTATCTGACCCATGAACCTAAGATCGGTCTGCTGGATAGCAAGCGCAACTGCATATCGAATATAAGAGTCCCCGATGGCTTGAGCTATGCTGCTGCCAGCGAACAGCTGCTGTATTTGCTTCGCCAGAGTCTCCGGTTGAGACTGTCTGGGGTGGAATTGAAGATGGATGTGAGTCCGGTCCATCTGCCCATGATGAATACAAAACTTATATAAAAACTCTCTGACTACTTCACACAAGCCGACCGCCCTTCGCCTCCTTGCATGATCGAAGGTGCAGAAGGAGCATCGATCCAATAGCCTTGATCGGTCATGAATTTGGCGTTATAGGCCACAGCAAAGTGCTGGTTGATATCGGTTGCTGCGGTATTATCCCAGTCCGTGCACCAGACCGCATTCGATTCAGAATTGGCTAGACTGAAAGATGAGGGTGGTTGCCGATTGGGATCGGGATTTATCAAATCATCGATCTCGCGAGGCGAAGCTCCCAGCAGTTGAATAATGCTCCCAGCAAAGCCGTTTGCTCCCATGACAGCATAGCGGGTAAAGTAGACGACTTCATCACATCCAGCATTATGCAAGATCAGGCTGGGACTGAGGTCAATCCAGCCGCCGACCGAAAAGAGTTGACTGGAAATAGGCCGAATATCCGATAAACTAGGCTCGGCAGGCGAGGTGGATAGAATCGTTTTCCAGGGTTGGGGACCGAGCGCCAAAAATTTTTGCGTCCGCAGATCGGTGTAGCCGCGGGGATTGCTGGCAATGCGATTCAAGGTATCATCCTGGCCAAAGTATCCGGCGCGGATATCAGCAAAATTTGGCGTAAAGTTGAGGTCTTTGCCAGCAGCATAATCAGCCTTCGCCGCCTTATACGTCTTGATGCTGTCGCCCATCAGCACCGAAGTAGGGGCTATAGCCAGCATGCCCTTGCCGATCGGCTCGTTGATCCGGTGAGGCCCTTTCGTATCGAGCCGATTTTGCTGGCGATAGCTGCCGATTAAGCTGACCAAGGTATCTTGGCAGGTCTTGCCAATTTCGAAGGGAATGGGATCATTCCAGAGTTTGCCTTTCATTGGGCCACTGCAGGTGCTCAGCAATTGATCCATTGCCGCTTTTGGATAGTAACTACCATAGCCTGCATAAAAGTCAGCAACTCGACCGATTCGATCAGCAAATTCGCTCCAATTAAAGAAGCCTGGAAAAAAGAAAATGCTAGCATCCGTGGCTTCCCAACTGCCAAATTTTTCGGCGTTGGTTTTTAGCTGTGCCAAATGAAAAGCAGGATTGCTCATGCTGCCACTCTTGAAGGGAATGAGTAATTCCTGATTGAATAGCCCAGTAAATTCTCCGCTCTTGCTGAGCAGTTCTTCCATGGCTGCTGCGGCTTTGCTTGGATTGCTCTCCATAAGAGCCAGGAAGTCTTTGTCTTGAAATTTTTTGCGAAGTGTTTCGATACCCTTAAACATGTAAATGAGAGCTTGAATTTCATCACTTTGTTTGAAAGCGTCCGCGTATCCAAGCAGGGACTTCAACAGAAAAGACATTCGCAAACGAGTTTCTTCGGCCGTGCAGGGCCGCCCCTCACATTGCTTGAGCAAGGGATTCATATGAATCGATTCGTAAATAAAGGTCGTGATACTGCCGGAACTGCCGCCTGCGAAACCATCTAAGGGCGGATAGTCCTCATGATATCTGCCAAGCGCTCCGTAGTGGGCCATAATCAAGTTGCCGTTGCCTCGAATAGCTCCACAGACCTTGGGACTGCCATCGCTTGCACGCAGCTCGCTAACGGCTTCCTTTTGGTTCACTGTTTTGCAGCTGAGCATGACGACCAACAAGCCAAAAAAAAGCCCAAAAGCAATCCTCTTCATGGCACATCCTCTGGTGGAATGGGTGCAGCGTTTCTATCCTTGAATGTTCATTTATACTTGAAATGAAGGCGAGGCGCCAGCCGTCTTTGGCTAGCTGCTGGACGAAAGCTATCCGATCCCATCACTCGACGACTTTTGGCTTCCGCAGGCCGCGAAAGAAATGCTTCATCTTTTCCACAAACAGAATCATGGACGGCACCAAAACGAGGGTGAACAGCGTCGAGGTTAAAGTTCCTCCGACAATGGCCACGCCCATCCCTGTTCGTTGTGCCGAAGCTTCATTGAGCCCAATTGCAATCGGTATGCAGCCAGCAATGAGCGCGAGACTGGTCATGAGAATGGGCCGCAAGCGTCGTACCGATGATTGTAGGATGTCATCCAAAACTTTGTCCTGCGAAAAATCATCGTGTTCGCCTTTCAATCGCTCCATGGCGGTATCGATCAAGAGTATGGAGTTCTTGGTGGCAACGCCCAGCAGCAGCAGAATACCGATCACGGAATAGATGTTTAAGCCCTCTTTGAGCAGAAAGAGCGAAAGGAAGGCGCCAGATATAGCCAAAGGTAAGGTGATAATATTCAAAAAGCTCATCAAAAAAGATTCATAGAGACTGGCTAGGACGAGAAAGAGGAGGATCACCCCAAACAGAAAGGCCATGGACATACTTTCCGACATTTCCGTGAAACTCTCGGCATCCCCCTCATAGATACGGGAAACCCCTGGTACTTCCTTTTCCAATGTGAATACCAGTTCATCGAAATCTTTCATGATACTGGCGATGCTGGCCCCTTGCTGCAGATCTGCAGTGATGCGAGCCGAGTAGGCACGATTCACGCGTTCGATTTTAGCTGGTGCCTGCAGACGTTCGAAACTCGCCACTTTCCGAAGGTCGACTGGCGTCATATTGATATTTGGTACCAAAATTTCTTTACGCCGCTCCAGCCAAATATTCGGCGCTTCGTTGGTTTTGAGCTTGATATCGTACTCATGGCCGTCTTCCCGCAGTTTGGCGACTTCCAGACCTTCCAAACGGGCCCGCATCTCCATACCCACCGTTTGCGCATTGACACCAAAGCGCTCGGCTTGGCCTGGAATCAGCTTAACCTGCAGTTCTTGGCCACCAGGCCTCAGTTCCATGTCTGGGCTGATGAGATCCGGATGCTTGAGGGCCAGTTCAAACACTCGCCCGGCCACAGCAGCCAACTCCTCCATATGCTTGGTTTGCACCACCATGGTGAAGGGTCGAAAGCCGCCGCCTGTAATATCGGTTTGAATCACAAAGATTTGGGCTTGTTTGGGAATGCCCTTCAGTTCGGCAAGCTCATTGCGTATAATGTCCCTCACATCGCTGGCTTTCAGATTGTCCCGATTTTTTTGCGACTTCAGCTGCACATACACATCCGCCTTGTGCAGCTCTTGACTGGCATTGCCGACCGTGAGGACGGTGTAGTCCACATAGCGGTGTTGGGCGAGGAACTCATCGATTTTCTTAGCCACGGTATAGCTTGATTGTAAGTTATAGCCGGCGGGAAGATTGATCTTCACATTGAATTCCCGAGATTGGTCGGCCGGCAAAAATCCTGAAGGCAGTCGACTGGCAGTGCTCATCAGGCCGACGGAAATGCCGGCGACGGTCGCCATCGTTAAAAGAGGCCAACGCATGGAGGCCCGCAAAAATCCCGCATAGCTATTTTCCAAGAGGGTTTGGAAACGATCAAAGAGCTTGACGAGGAAGTGAAAGGGATTCCACTTTTGAAAGCTATGATGGGCCGCTCCACCGCCCCAGTAAGCCGACAGCATCGGAGCAACGGCCATCGCATCGAACAAGCTGATCATAACGGCGAAACAGATCACCAGGCCAAACTCCCTAAAGAACTGACCTGTGACCCCTGATAGAAAGCCTACCGGTCCAAACATGGCAAGGATGGCAGCCGTCACCGCCACCACAGCCATCGCCACTTCATTGGCTCCATCCACCGCCGCAACTTTGGGTGCTTCGCCTCGTTCCATATGCTTAAAAATATTCTCGCGCACCACAATCGCATCATCGACCAAAAGACCCACGCAAAGAGAAAGCGCCAGAAGAGTGAGGATATTCACCGAAAAGCCAGCGATGCTCATGAGGATGAAAGCTCCCAGAAGGGAGTTGGGAATGGCGAAGCCCGTGATCAAGGTAGAGCGCAAGGAGCCTAGGAAAAAATATACGACGATGACGGTCAGAATCACGCCAATGACGATAGATTCCCATACATCAGCAACATTATCCCGGATCATTTTACTGCCGTCGCGAACCACCGTGAGTGAGGGGCCTTTGGTCTTGGCATTGATACTGTCGACGCGTTGGATTTCCTGTTTGACAGCATCAGCAACGGCGATCGTG
>JBGSRE010000995.1:0-3338 GCA_041737755.1 Oligoflexus sp. | reverse complement strand
TGTTCAATGACAGCGTAGTAATAGTTGAGAAACTCATGCCAGTGAGCATACTCGCCGTAAGCATGGTTGATCGCATAACCAGAATCCGGAAAGATGGAGCCATTTCGATAGGCTGCCGACTGCTCCAGCATGAGTTGCTGCAATTCGGGAAATTGTATGTATTGCTCGGCAGCAATATCTGCCATCCAAATATGGAGAGTCATTCCAGACCCAAAAGCGCGCGGTGCAAAACTCAAAATAGCGCAAGTCAGTGCAGACCATAGGTAACGCATATCGACATTCCTTTGTATCAAAGATTTGGTGCTACCTTAAACGGTCTTCGAACAAGAGGCCAATAAATATTAGACTCCTTAAGTTTTCCTCATGGAAGACTGATCTTTTAGGTAAATTTATATTGAGCCGCAGAGTTCACTGATTCATTGTTGGTAAGCAGGAGGCGGGCTATGATTGCTCGTCCTTCGCATTTTCTGCCGCGAACTTCCCAAATGAGCCCCTTCTTTTCAAGATCAAAAAAATGGATGCATATAAACCTTAGGACTCCTCCAGCACTTTCTAAAGATTCCGAATCATGTCAAACCAATGCTGCTCGTGATAGTCTATAAGAGGCTCGCTACCAAACACTTGCCATCTTGGTGGCTAGAGTGAAAGCAAAGATAACAAGGATTCTTTAGTAAATTGGCTGCCTTCCTATGCCAGCGCCAAGAAGCTTGCTGAGCACATGCTTTTTTAGTTTTCAAATAATCATTCTATGTTCTACGGAATCAAAGTTTATCCAAAATTAGTAGCAAGATAAGTAATTTGAAACCTTTTCATAAGAAGTCTGGGCCTACTGAATTCATTCAAAGACTCAGCAATGGAGACTGGCTTTTCATGATTATCAAGTACACCCTTACCGCAATCTGTCTCGCCATGGGGGCAACTCTTGCTGCTGCTCCGGTCACGATTGATGCCCAAGCTATCCAGGGAATTTCTGTCGGCAGAAATCTACTTTTGCTCGAAGATAAAGATGGTCTGCTGAAGGCAGAAGAGCTTGCCGGATTGGCTGAATCGGCTTTTTTCCGCTCCATGGAAGACGTCCCAAATTTCAGCTTCACCCAGTCGGCTTTTTGGGCCAGACTTGATTTTGTTAACAATCAGCCTCAGGATGTGCCCCTGATTTTGGAATATGCATATCCGGCCGCTGATTTTGTTGAGTTTTACAGCCTTACTGCCCAAGGAACTTGGAAAAAGTGGCAAGGCGGGGACCGTCGACCCAGTTCTATGCGAAGTATTCGCCATCGCATGGATGCTTTTCCAATCGAAATCAAAAGCGGGTCGTCTACGATCTTGATTCGAGTCCAGACTCAAGGCGTCAACCAGTTGCCGATAACTGTCTGGAGTCCTCTGCAGTTCCATGATCATCGGATGTATGAGACTGGTTTTATCTTGCTGCTGCTTGGGGTTCTGGTCGTCATGATTCTCTATAATTTATTTGTTGCGCTCATGACTAAGAACTCTGTTTTATATGTCTATGTCGCCTATTTGCTAGCATCGATCAGTATGTTTGTTTCAGGTCAGACAGGACTCATCGGACTTACCGGTTTTGATGGACTCGCTGAATTTATGATGAATCATGGCTATCTCTTGGCAGCGAATTGTTCGGCTTTTTTTGCTAGTCTGCTTTGTTATAGGTTTTTAGAAATCAATAGAGCGCTTAAATTCTCTCACTTTTCTTTGCTCGCGATTATGGGCCTTTGTGTAGTCTCGCTATCTATTTCCCTTATGAGCTACAATATCGGAACGAAACTGGCAACTTTGGCAAATCTGATTTGTGTTCTCTTGATCTTTACTATATCGATAAGCCGATCCTTGCAGAGGTTTAGACCAGCCTATTTTTTTGCAATTGCTTGGTTTCTTGTCATACTCGGAACACTGGTTTACACCATGACCATGGCTGGAGTCCTTGCTTCTCATCCCATTTCAATTTTTGCACCAAGCCTTGGCCTTGTTTTTGAAGTGTTCCTCATCTCTTTGGCTATCGGCGATAAAATGCGTCGACAGATCCAGTCTGCCCTGGAAGAAAACAATCGCATCAATGCGAAACTTATCAAACAGGATCACGCTCGCACCGTCTTCTTTCACAATACGTCCCATGAGCTTAGGACTCCCCTCAACGGCATCATTGGATTCCTTGATTTACTTCAGAAAGGGCGCTATGGCGAACCAACGGAAGCTATGCATTCGCAATTGGCCAAAGTGCATCGACTCGCCGTTTCTCTTAAGAATCAGGTGAATCTCATTCTTGATCTTGCGAAATCTAGCCGAGATGAGCTCAAGCTCAACAACGCTAGGATAGATTTGAACGAATTCTTAAGAGAAGTAGAAAATTTAGCGACAGGTTTGCAATTCAAACATAAAAATTCCAGCTTCTTTATTCACAGAAACTGGAATTTTAGCACAGAAAGCCCTAGCTTTATTCACGATAGGGACCAGCTTTTAAGTGTTGTCCGAAATCTACTTGGTAACGCCTTTAAATTCGTTCCTTTCGACTCGCCGAATGCAGTGAATATTCACTTCAATTTGGATGTAAAGAGCGACTCTTTGGAACTGAAGGTGAGCGATCAAGGCATCGGTATTCCTGTCGACCAGCAGGAACTGATTTTCAATGAGTTTAAACAAATTCAGGACGATGCTAAACGGGCCTATGAAGGGGCAGGACTAGGGCTTGCTTTAGTCAAAAAAATTATCCTTCTTTCTGGTGGGAATGTTGCTATTGATTCCACTGTAGGAAAAGGCTCAGTATTCCGCCTCAATATTCCAGCCCAAAAGCATCTCACAGAAGCTCTTCATGAGATAAATGCTGCAAAATCTATCAAACAAATCCAGCCGGATTTGGATAGCAAACTAGATTTATCGAGGAACACCGAGTCAAGGAAGTTCAATGAGAAGTCGATTGAACTTCCCACTGAATTCCAACCCAGTACGAAAACCATACTAGTTGTCGATGATAATGAGGTGAATTGTGAAGTCATTGAGCATATTCTCAGCCACTATGGTTACAAAGTCCATACCGCGGGGGGAGGACAAGCCTGTCTCGATTATTTGCAACATCATAAGCCCGATCTCATTCTACTCGATATGATGATGCCGGATGTTTCTGGCGAAGATGTGCTGAAGATAATGAAGCACGACAGTATGCTAGCTGAAATACCTGTTATTTTGGTGACTGCACGAGCCTCAGAAGAGGATCGGATCGAAGGTTTAAGACTCGGAGCCGACGACTACCTAGCGAAACCCATTATCGCCATGGAGCTGACCTTACGGGTGCACAATCTGCTCAGCCGCATCGAGCTGACCCG
>JBGSRE010000611.1:0-3703 GCA_041737755.1 Oligoflexus sp. | reverse complement strand
TTTCTTCTTACCGCTTGCGATCTCTTCAAAGGGACCCAAGAGGATGGCCCCACTCCTTATAAGATCGTCAGTATTACCAAGTGCAATAAATTTAAGACCTGTCTCGTGGTCTTTTCCACGGGACGTCAGGGCCTCATGACCAGTCCAAAGCTAGGCGAGTTTGGTTGTAAAAGCATGAGCGAGTATACGTTCAACCGCTGCGACGGGCCATAAGCAAGGCAGGAAGACCCGCCTTGCTTTTTTCACTCCCATTCAATCGTGGCAGGTGGCTTGGTCGTCACATCATAAACGACCCGATTGATGCCGTTCACTTTCCGGACGATTTCATCCGACACACGCACTAAAAAGCTTATCGGCAGATCACCGACTCCGGCAGTCATCCCGTCGGAAGCGGTCACGGCCCTTAGAGCACAGGTTTTTTGATAGGTCCGGTTATCACCCATAACGCCCACCGACTTAACGGGAAGGAGGACCGCAAAGGCTTGCCAGACCTGATGATAAAGATTCTCATCGCGGAGCTTTTGGATAAAGATCGCATCCGCTTCCTGCAAAATGCGCACGCTTTCTGGATCAATCTCGCCGAGAATACGCACGGCCAATCCTGGTCCTGGAAAAGGATGGCGATCGACCAATTGCGCAGGAATTCCCAGTTGGCGACCGATCGCACGAACTTCATCCTTGAACAGATAACGGAAGGGTTCGCACAGTTGGAGATGAAGTTTTTCCGGCAAACCACCCACATTGTGATGGCTTTTAATGACCTTTGCGCCTGCACCGTGACCTGCGGATTCAATGACATCCGGATAAAGTGTGCCCTGGCCGAGATGGGTAAAACCGGTTTCCTGTTTGGCAAATGCTTCGAAGGCTTCGATGAATTTTCGGCCGATGATCTTGCGCTTCTCTTCGGGATCGCTCACGCCCTTGAGTGCAGCATAAAATTCCTGGCTCTGGTCAAGAGTGGTTAGGTGAACGCCCATGCGAGCAAATTCCGCCTGTACCCATTTCGCTTCATCCTTGCGCAGAAGGCCATGATCAACAAAGATCGCATGGACTTGCTCAAACCCCAAGGCCCGTGTGAGCAGCACTGCGGCGACCGTGGAATCGACGCCACCGGAAACTGCCATGAGCACTTTGCCCTTGCCAACGTTTTCACGGATCTTGGCGAGAGATGATTCCAGCATGCAGCCAGCATCCCAATTCAATGGCGCTTTGCAGATATCAGACAGAAATACCTTAAGCAATTCTGCGCCTTGTTCGGAATGCTGGACTTCTGGGTGGAATTGCAAACCAATCCAGGGACGCTCCTTGTGGGCCATGACGGCGACGACGCCATCGCTAGTCCGGCCAAGAACTTCAAATGCGCCACTGCTATCTTCTACGTCATCGCCGTGGCTCATCCAGACAGTTTGTGTTTGGGCGAGTTTATTCAAGCTTTTGGCGTAAGGAGGAGCTTTGCTAAGTTCCAAATTCAATTGCGCACGCCCATATTCTCTTTGGGTACCGCTGCGCAGTTTGCCACCCGACACTCCCGCCATCAATTGCATACCATAGCAGATGCCAAGGACGGGCTTATCGCTTTTTTTCACCCATTCAGGCATGGTCCGTGCGCCTTCTTCGGTTACAGTATCCGGACCACCTGAGAGGATGATGCCATGATAATGGAAATCTTCAGGTGCTGTGGGATGCCTGCCGTCAATGACTTCAGCATAAACGCCCAGCTCACGCAGCCGACGCGTGATGAGCAGAGTGTATTGCGATCCATAATCCAGGATTAGGATGCCTTCATTGACAGGTCTTTGCATGCTGTGTTGCATCGGTGGCCTTCTTTCAATCAAATTTATAATTAGAAGCTTCGCGAGTAATATAGACGTCATGAACATGGCTTTCACGCAAAGCCGCGGAAGTGATCTGAACGAAATCCGCACGCTTGTGCAGATCTTCAATGGTCGAAGCTCCACAATAGCCCATGGCCGAACGAATACCGCCGATCAACTGATAGATCGTATCGGTGAGTGTCCCGCGATAGGGAATGCGACCCTCGATCCCTTCTGGGACCAGTTTACCTGGATCTTCCACATCGCTTTGGAAATAACGATCACGGCTGCCTTTGCGCATAGCACCTAGGCTACCCATGCCTCGGTATTGCTTGTAGCTCTTGCCCTGATAAATAATCAGGTCGCCAGGCGCTTCATCGGTTCCTGCAAAGAGGGACCCGATCATAACCGTCTGCGCCCCAGCAGCCAAAGCTTTCACGATATCGCCACTGAATTTAATACCGCCATCTGCTATGACTGGAACGCCTAATCGTCGACCTTCAGCAGCGCAATCGAGAACTGCCGTAAATTGCGGAACTCCAATACCTGCGACGATTCGGGTCGTACAGATACTGCCGGGGCCAATACCTACTTTTACGGCATCGGCACCAGCTTCTACCAGATCTCGCACGGCTTGCGGTGTGGCCACGTTGCCAGCGATCAGATCAAAGCTGTGATGACGGAATTTTGCTCGCAATTTCCGCACAGCATCGAGCACCCCCTGGGAATGTCCATGCGCGGTATCAATGATGATCACATCCACGCCGGCTTTAATCAAAGCTTCACTGCGTTCGATATAATCGCCACCGGCACCAACTGCGGCACCGACCAGAAGGCGGCCGGAGCTGTCTTTGGAAGCATTGGGGAAGGTTCTTGATTTGACGATATCCTTCACCGTGTACATACCGATCAGAGTTTTGTCAGCATCCAACACTGGTAATTTTTCGATGCGATGCTTGTGGAGAATTTCCACTGCTTCATCAGGTGACGTGTTCTTGCTGCAGGTGATGACTTCTTTGGTCATGACATCCCGCACAAGACGCTTGGGATCGCGTTCAAAACGCAGGTCTCGACCTGTGATGATGCCTACGAGGCGCCCATCTTCCACTACGGGGAAGCCGGAGAATTTCTCCCGCTTCATGATCTGCATGACATCAGCAATGGTTGCATGAGGAGCCACTGTCACAGGATCTTTCACAATCCCGGATTCGCTCTTCTTCACGAGGCGCACTTCTTCGGCCTGCTCTTCAACGCTTAAATTCTTGTGGATGATGCCGATTCCACCGGACTGAGCCATGATAATGGCGGCTTTGGCTTCAGTAACCGTATCCATGGCGGCAGACACAAGGGGAATCTTCAACTTAAGATGGCGCGTGAATTGTGTTTCGAGCTTGGCTTCGTGAGGGAGGATCTCGGAATGCTGGGGAACAAGCAGGACATCGTCGTAGGCTAAACCGAATCGAAAGGGTCGGCTTATATCAGTCATAATGACCTTCCTTATGCTTGAGGGGGCCTTTTAGAGCTGTTCATATGTTCACAGAGTCGTCTTTGCCATAGCGGGGCTCGATTTAAGGGCGGATACTAGCACCATCGAAGGGCCAATGGAAGTGTTAGTCCCGAGCGAGAGGCGGATGAATGCGGCCATAGCTGCTGTTTTTATATGCCAAGGAAGCCGAGTTTTTCGCAAGGAAAAAGATGAAGACGAAAGGAAGTCTGGGAAGTGGCGGCGACTCTTGCTTTGCACGTCAGTTTGCGCTAAAAGTTGCTGTTCTGCTCCATGAGGAGAAGGCAGGAACGACCCTAACCGATTCCCGAGGTTTTTTTGTGAATCAGAAGCAACTTGAACAGGAAATCGCCCGACGGCGAACCTTTGCCATCATATCCCACCC
>JBGSRE010000610.1:0-3798 GCA_041737755.1 Oligoflexus sp. | reverse complement strand
TTATCCAGCACATTACCCACGATTTGCAAGGTGAGAGCTTGCTCGATCTTTATGGTGGATTTGGCAGCTACAGCCTCGAAGCAGCGCCGCGCTTCCGTAAAGTTCAACTGGTGGAAGCCAATCCTCATGCGACCGAGGCAGGACAAAAGGCTGCAGCGGACGGCGGCATAAAAAATGTCCAGTGCAGCGCCGCCGGGGTGGAGGATGTTTTGAAGAAACTCCTCCGAACCAAAGAAGCCTGTCAAGTGACCCATATGATCGTCAACCCCCCTCGCGGTGGCTTATCGCCTTCAGTCCTGCAATCCCTTTCCCAGGGAGGCTGGGACCAGCTACAGAAGCTGCATTATGTGTCATGTAATATGGAAACGCTGCAAAGAGATTTGCAAGTCCTGATCCGCCAGGGCGGCTTTCGACTGGAATCCGTAACACCATTTGATATGTTCCCGCAAACCGAACATATCGAAGTCGTTGCCAAGCTGCGCTATGAAGGTCTTGACCCTGCTAGAAAGCCAAATCCGACCCCTGCCTTGACAGCAAGTGATCGGAGTTTTGTCGTCAAGCCACGTGATCCTAGAAGCTCTCGTAAAAAGCAAATTCGATCTGAAACGCGTCGGTCGCCAGCGGCACGTTCTTTCCCGTGATAAATCGTTCCCGCAGGATCCTGATATAAGCAGGATAGGGACGATCCAGTCCCAGACCATCGAATTTGAAACCCATCGCATAAGAAAACCTTTGTTCGCCAGCCGATCTCTCGTTTTCTCCGTAGTACTCTGCAGCACCTAATTTATAGTTCAGAGAGGTTTCGACCGACATGGGCTGTAAAACTGAATTCATTTTCGCGAGGCCCAAATCAGCCCGAAAGGTTCCTATATTGCCCATCCCCTTGCGAGTCACCGTCTGGGAGTTGGGATCACCGTCCGATCCAGCTGCTACGGCCGCATCTGTTGTTGGATCGCCCTTATTCAACTGACTGGGATCCAAAAGACTTGATTTCTTGCGCTTGCCTTCCACCAGCATTAATTCCGACTGGTTCTGAAAAGAGAGCCACAGCGGGGCGTAGGGATGGTAATCATAATTGAAGCGGATGCCGAGCTGGATAATTCCTTCACCGGTAGGCCTTTGCGCTGCGGGAACATCCTCAAACTTACCAAAAGGCATCCGGATACCAACACCCAACGCCACCACATGGGTTCGCGATTGGACCATGGAATAGCTGATACCAAAGTCGATATCACCAAGACCTGTGGTCCCATCCTCAGGCGTTGCCGCATTGGTCACGAGCTCGGGTAAAAGTGCTAGCGTCTGGCTAGCAGGTGCCGCTGGAATAGTCGTCGTTTCTCCTGTGGGCAAGGTCAAACTGGAAGCTGGCAAAGTTGCATCAGCGGCAATCAGGGCATCGGCTCGAGCGCCACAGTCTGGTCCGGAGCATTGGCCCGCAGCCTGCAAATTGGCCGCAAGTTTGGAGCGAAATGCGTCCTGATATTTCGATACGGCATCGTTGTAACGGACCGACTCCCGAAATTTTCGTTTATTAAAGGCTATGTTATTTTTACTAATGATAGGCGCCAAGAGCAGGAATGAAAAGCGATCGCTCATCCCGTATTCAATCGCAAACGCGTTGACGTTGGCTGCAATTTCATAGCCGAAATTTTCTTCTTTGCCGTTGGCATCAAAGCCGCTGTTGCCAGTGGCAAAACGGTTCACGTTGCGGATCCGATAGAATCCTTCGGGAAGGGTTTTACCAAGACCCAAGGATGCATAGTAAAGGGGTGGCCCCTTTTTCTTGTCCTTTTTCTTTTTGGCTTTGCTAGCCGCATCATCACCAGCTTTATCAGTGGTCGATGCTTCGCCATCTTCTTCATCCTGGGCGTATGCCGGCACCGTTGTCATCACCCCAAGGATGGTGCACAAAATCAGCCTTTTAACAAACCAAGCCACGAGAAGCCTCCTCAGTCGAGTGATTTCTTGAGACGGTTTTGGAAGCTGGAACCTTCCTCTTCTTCACCGTCACTAGACTGCTCTTCGACGCTATCATCTTTCTTTTTAGACTTAGAACTTTCTAAACGGCTCTTCACAGACGGATTTTCTACCGCCTCACTGTCATTTTCATCGCTAGCTTTTTTCTTGGTATCGCGTGCTGGAGCTTCTTTCTTTTTAGGCACTTCGACGAGCTTCTCTTCTTTCACAGGTTTGCTTGCTTAATGCTTCGGAGCGGGAGCTGATACCACAGGCATGCCTCGAATCGACTTCACAACGATAACCCGCTCGCCATCCACATTACTTTCGTAACCATCGATATCTGCATAGGCGAGATTGTTCGATAAAACTCGCATAAAAGATGACTTCTTCAGTTTGGCTTTGACAGCGCCCCCGTCAGCAGCTCGGAATAAAAGCAGACAATCTTCCGCGCACCGACTGAAAAGCTGTCGACTGTAAGTCAAGTTCCGGAGCGTCATTAGCTTCGGAGCTACTTTGGGTTCTTCAAAAACAGGCTCGGGAAGTGGCGGTTCACTGACCATGGCCAACTTCGGTGCTGGAGTCACTCGAATCGGCGCCTTACTCGGCGCGGTTACCTGCGACTTCTTACTATTCGAAAACGAATGCTTAGGACCTGAATCCGCAAGGGCAGGGGCCGACTTCGGCAAAACACGGGGCTCAGAAACTGGGACAGGAAGCGAGTTCGCCTCGGAGCCCGGCGCTGGAAACTGCTCCACATTCTGAGATCTATCGTCATTGACTTCGGCCGTTTCAACCTGCCGAATCCGAGCTTCACGCTTGAGCTTGCCTCGCCCTGAGAGCCGGTCTGCTTCCTCGATCATCGCCACGTCTGCCCGCTTTTTGTTGCCCCCAAAGACCACTTTCTTGACGATATAGGCTCCACCCATCCCAATCAGTACACCACAGATGATCGCGAACACAGGCACCAGTCCACCGCCGCTTCCACCGAAAATATCCCCAGGCCGGAAAGAGCTTCCAGAGGAGCTTTTTTGGCCAGAGGACGACCGGCTTCTTTTTGAACGATTGCTACTCACTGCCTGTACTCTCGATAAGTTTGACTACAATGAGCCTTTTCGGTCCGAGTGCCCAAAAGTTGGAGGGATTTTGCTAACAAATCGATATTACAAAACAATCAGAGACGGGATCCGTGCTAAGCCCCCGAATGCTGGAGCATTTTTACGTGGAATGGAAGGTCGGTCATGATGCCTGCGGATTGGAGTAAGAGGAGAAAGCTGCTCGGGAAAGCATTTTGACTCGATTCTTTCGCTTTCGTAAGCTTTTCGGCCTGTTGGAAGGTCCCGTCTGGAAATTTTTTTTCTTGCCAGGTCCTTATCCGTGTTTTTTGAGGCCTCAGTGAGTCTACGGCTAGCCGTAACCTAAGTGGCAGGCCAAGTTCCGGTATTTATAAATTTATTTTAGTGCCGCCGCGCGCTTGGGTATTTGTCTCTCCAAATCGACCGGAAGGTATGAATTTATATTTTCATTTATCCAGCAAAGCCTTGCGGTGCCTATTTCTGGAGGCCTTCTGCAAAAATCTGCTTGTTCTGCCTTGCACCAAAAAGAAGAAGCAGTTAATCTCTTGCGAAGCTAGAGGTACGGTTCGTTAGTTCAGTCTCAACTGGAAGTTTTTTCTTGATCGCCTCTTCGCACGCAGGTATATGATCTGTCGCGCGTCAGAGTCTACGGGCAGTTGGGCCCTTACCTCTTTTGCGGTTCCCAGCCTTAAGGAGGTGATATGGGCAAGAAACTTTACGTCGGCAATCTTCCGTTTTCGGCCACAGATGACGTGCTTTTCGACAC
>JBGSRE010000988.1:0-8685 GCA_041737755.1 Oligoflexus sp. | reverse complement strand
CCAAACCAAACAGCGAAAGATTCGCGAGCCGAATGGCATCCGCTTCATCCTGGGCTTTGATAATAGCAGCGACAGGACCAAAGACTTCCTCATCAAAGGCGCACATCCCGGCTGTGACGGAACCGAGAATGGTCGGTGGGTAATAGGCGCCTTCGCCTTCTGGGATCTTTCCACCCAAAAGCAGCCTCGCTCCCTGTTCTATACTCAACTGCACCTGCCGATGAACGTCCTGACGAAGATCGTGCCTTGCCAAGGGGCCGATATCGGATTGCTCCTCTCGGGGATTGCCACAGCGGATCATTTTGAATTTCTCAAGCATACGGCGTTCGAATTCTTCATAGCGTGATGGGACCACGATAAACCTTTTCGCAGCGATGCAGCTCTGGCCAGCATTGATCAAGCGACTTTTGGCGCAAACTTCGACGGCCAGTGGGAGATCAGCATCTTCTAAAATCAGATAAGGATCGCTTCCGCCGAGTTCAAGCACGGTTTTCTTGAGCTCGGCACCAGCCGCGCTGGCTACGGATCGCCCCGCTGGAGTGCTGCCGGTGAGGGTGACAGCTTTGATTGCCGGATGGCGAATCAATCGACTCACGTCTTTGCCTAGCACGAGCAGCGTTGTAAAAACTCCCGATGGAAATCCAGCTCGCGTGAAAATTTCTTGAATGGCCAGGGCACAGCCGGAGACATTCGAGGCGTGCTTGAGAACTGCTGCGTTGCCGGCCATCAGCGCCGGCGCTGCAAAGCGAAACACCTGCCAAAACGGGAAATTCCAGGGCATGACAGCGAGGATAACGCCGAGCGGATCGAAGCTAACATAGCTTTGCTCGGCATCGCTTTCGATCCGTTCGATGCTCAGAAATGTTTTAGCATGATTCCCATAATAATCGCAGCAAACGGCACATTTTTCGATTTCTGCCAGACCATCGCGAACAGGCTTGCCCATCTCATCCGCTATCAGTTGGGCAAGGATCAATTTCCTTTCGCGGAGCGCCTCGGCAGCCTTACCCATCAGTCCGGCTCTGTGTTCTATGGAGTGCTTCTTCCATCCAGTAAAGGCCTGATCGGCAGCTAGCAGCAGATCGTTCACCTCGTGTTCGCTATGAGTTCGATAGGCCTTAATGGTCTGCCCCGTATGGGGATTGATGCTTTCCATTTTTGCTCCTCTCAGCGCGGAATTCGCGCTGCTGGTGAACTACGGTAAAGAATCCCAAAAATTCAGAAGAGTTCAGGCAACGATACTCGGTATTTAGGGGTCGATAGGTCCTTGATGAAACCTACTGAATCCTTGAGCTGGAAGCAAGAATCGCCTTTAGAAATATTTTGACTCAGCCAGAAATCAGCATGAAACGGTGAGGCTGTCTATGCTATAAAGCTTCGCTTTCTCTACGGGCCGGCTCCTGGGTGAGGTTTCGGCGAAACGGAGAGAGTTAAAACCTTCATCCAGAGGATGCAAAGATTTGGCTACGATTCCTTACACGCCCGCTACCCATGTCGATATTCGCCCGAGCCCAGGCAAAGGACGGGGAGTCTTTGCCACCCGCAAGTTTCGTGCAGGCCAGGTGATCGAGTCCGTTCCCGCACTCCTCATCCCAAAAAATCAAGTCGATGCAATTGCGGAAACTTTTCTTGGGCATTATCTCTTTACTACCGACAATAAAAAGAATTTGGTCCTCGGTTTGGGCATCAGCTCGATGCTAAACCATGATGAGGATGCCAATGCTGAATTTTTTGTGAGCATTGACAGCATCACTATCAAAGCCAAGCGGATGATACAGGCTGGAGCTGAAGTGACCATTCATTATGCCTGGCGAGCGGAAGAGTGGGCGCGGATTGGGGTGAATTTGGGATGATCTCAGTCCAACCCGATCACGCTCATGCAAAAGCTAGGCTGGATTAATCTCAGTCTTCAGCAAAGTTTCTACGAATTCGATCTGCTTGGGTAGCTTGTAGCTGGTAAGGAAACGGCGGCAGTGTTCCCGAATATCCTGGGCTTTAAGCGTCTTATTCTTGGAAACAATCTGGGCCTTGATCGTTTCCCCTGTGATGGGATGGGGGATGCCGATGACCTTGCAATCCAGCACGTCGGGATGCTGGCGGAGCACTTCTTCGATTTCTATGGGATAGACATTGAACCCTGAAACGAGAATCATCCGTTTCACGCGACCGACAATATGCCAATAGCCGTCCGCATCAAAACTTGCTAGGTCTCCCGTCCGCATCCAGCCATCAGCAGTCATATGGCGGGCAGTTTCTTCAGGATTTTGCCAATAGCCCAGCATAACCTGAGGGCCTCGAATCCACAGCTCTCCAGCTGTTTCTGTGGCCGTAATCGGCTGATTCTCTGCATCTAATATTTTCATCGTGGTCAGCGGTACGGGCTTGCCGATGCTGCCGATGCGATTGGCTTCGGGCGGATTGAAACTGGCGACCGGTGACAACTCAGTCATTCCAAAGCCTTCCAGTATAGGGCGACCCGTGACTTCCTCCCATTGCCGGGCTACTTTAGGATCGAGTTTCATGCCACCGGCTATAGCGAAACGCAGCTGCTGGAAATTCATTTTACGGAAAGCATCGTTGCGAAGTAGGCTATGAAAAAGCGTATTGACACCTGTGATCGAAGTGAAGGGCCAGCGCTGGAGTTCTTTGACCAAGGATCGGATGGCAGTTGGATCGAGAATGAGCACATTGTGAGCGCCTGTCAGCAGAGGCGTTCCACAGTGCACGGTAAAAGCAAAAATGTGGCATAAAGGCAGCGGTGCGATGACGACTTCCTGGCCCTGATGGATGATACCATTTAAAAAAGTCTGCACCTGTTCCATATTGCTGACGAGGTTTGCATGGGTAAGCATCGCGCCCTTGTGAATGCCAGTGGAACCACCCGTGTACTGCAGCATCAGCAGATCCTGCGGCTGAATCTTGGGACGCTGCCAGCCCTTCTGCTTGCCGATCCGCAGGGCCTGTCGAAGGTTGATAAGTTTTTGCCTCGCATAAGGAACGACAGCGCGTTTGCGAAAGTGCAAGTAGAATTGCAGCATCCACCGCTGGGGCGAAGGGTGCATCGCAAAGAGTTCACAGACGATAACGCTAGGGTTCTGCAGTTCATCAGCCAGCTGGGCAACGATATGAGCCGCTGTTTCAGCCACAAACCAGACCTTAACTCCGGCATTCTGCAATTGTCGGAGCGTTTCCCGCGGAGTATAGAGGGGATTGGTATTGACCATCACCAATCCGGCTTTGATAACTCCATAGGCGATGATGGGATAGGCAAGAATATTCGGCAATTGGATGGCAACACGATCGCCTTGTTTCAACTGGGGCAAGGATTGCAGATAAGCGGCGATTTGAGTGCTCAGCTGATCGACTTCACCGAAGCTGAGAGTGTGGCCATTTTGAGAGAATGCGGGATGATCGGGAAATTCGAGTCTGGCTTTATCGAGATAATCCAGCATGGTCCGGCCATTGTCTGGCTGATTCTTGTCACTCGGCATCGGGGCCGAGTCCTTGGCAGTCGCTTGATGCATCGCTCGTATCCTCAGCAATCTCTTGTGCAGAGCTTTGGGAGGGTGGCATGGCAGCCGCCCGCTTGGCTCTTATCCCTTGGCGTTCCGGGATTCTATCATCAGAATATGCAGGCTATCGAGTTCTTTCCAATTTTTGTGGGTCGAGGGACAGAAACTTAATTGAACAGCGTATTGTCAGCCCAGCTCCAAGAGGGCACAATAGAAGAAGCCATTCGAGGCATTCCATCGGGGAGACGATTCTACTATGTCTTCACATAAGCGAAAACTCAGCAACTTCATGCTGCAGCCTCTTTTGCAAATTCGACTAGGACTCTATTCGATTTTGCTATCTTTTGCCTTTTGTTTGGCATTAGTCGCTATTTTTTATATCAATTTCTACAAATTTTACGATCTCGTCTTGGAGTTGACTGATCTGCGTGCTGAAGTCAACGATATCCTCAAGTCCTATATAGAAGGTCTCATTATCTGGTTGGCCGTTGGCACAGGGGTCTATTTCTTCATCACGGTTGGGGTATCCGTATTTTTTACCCACCGATTGGTAGGACCGACCTATGCGTTCCGTCGTCATATCCAGGAACTGAAGAACGGCAACTATGGATCCCGTGTGGTTTTGCGGAAAGGTGACGCTTTTCAGGAAGTCGCTGAGGACCTCAATGATCTCGCCGTGACTTTAGACCAGGTTCGTCGACGCAGCTAATGAGGGAGAGCCGGATATGGGAGGCTTGAGTCTGGACTGGTTTGAACCCGCACTCCAGCATGCCGCATCCTTGCCCTTGGCTCTCGACCGAGTTTTGTGTATCGAAGAAAGCAAATTACAGTTCGCCCGTTGCCTACGCGTTGCCCTCTGCAATCCCGTGCCACATGGTTTGGATCGCATCGCCGCTCTTGCCCAGGATATAAGACTCCTCCAGCAAACTTTTCAGCATCGATTGGGCATCCTCGCCATCGATCGTCCGCAGGCATGGTTTCGCCATAGTTCCACTGCAGAGCGTGGGCCGTTCGCCGTCGCTGTTTATGAAGAGCCGATCTTTTCCAAGTTTGATGAAAGTCGGGCGGTGGCTGTCCGGCATCTCCTGCCGGAACTCTGGCGGAATCGGCAGATCACCTGCAACGAATACGATCCAGCCAGCTCTTTGTGGGGAAGACTTCTCCAGCTGAACAGGCGACTGGAACAGATCAATCAATTGCCGGCGCCATTCTCGGATGTGCGCTTGGATGAGTTGCCTGAAGCCGTACCTGACGAACTGCAGACCCCAGCTCTATCGCGGTTTGGCAATCAAATCGCTCAGCGTATGAAAAGCTGCCAGAAAGAGTTGGAACATTGCTATGAGCAGCTCTGGAGCCGCTCGGAATCCTTTCTCTATGCGCTGCATATCCAGTATCTGTCGAATAAAGCTAGGCAGCAGCAGCATCCCAAAGATAGCCGTCAGCAGCAGCAAAATCCGCGGGACAGCCAGCAGCAGCATCGCCAGGGAGCAAGGCCGGAGCCACCGAAAGGCCCATCGGTGCCTTCTCAAGTGAGCGAAGCCATGCTGTTTATGGAATTTCCTGCTCTGCCGAATTTCGAGGACTTGCGGCAGAGATATCGCGTTATGGCCCATAGGCTGCACCCCGATCGTGGTGGCAGCGAGGATCGTTTTAAGCTGCTGACTCTGCATTACAAAAAGCTCCTCCAGCATCTGGAAGGGTCCTGAAATACCGTTATTATGACGCGCAGAAGCCAAAAACCTGAAAATACTTGACCAAACCACTCAAGAAAAACCAAATTCTGCTTGCGACAGCTGGATTCCTCCGCTAAATCAGGGATCTGGGCCCAATCCCAGCCTCTTCTTTGGACCATGAGATCCAACAAAGGATGCATCATTGTGAGAGCAGAATTTCCAATATTTGCGGCTCATCCTAGTCTGGTTTATCTGGACAGTGCAGCCACGAGTCAAAAGCCACAGATCGTTATCGATCGTACCCAGCAGTATTACGCCCAGGAAAACGCCAACGTTCACCGTGGAGTTTATGAGCTTTCAGAAGCCGCCACGCGAGTTTTTGAAGGGGCGAGGGCGCTCATTGCCGAATCGATTCATGCCACGATTGAAGAGACGATCTTTACCCGAGGCACGACCGATGGGATGAATTTGCTAGCCAGTTCCCTGGGCCAAATGCTCTTGCAACCAGGCGATGAAATTCTCTTAACCGTGGCTGAGCATCATTCGAATATTGTGCCCTGGCAAATGGCTGCGGAACGATTCGGAGCCCAAGTAAAATTCATTCCGCTGAATGCCGATCGTCGTCTGGATATGCAAGAAGCGGCTCGCTTGGTCAATGCGCGCACGAAAATTATGGCCTTTGCCCATGTCTCGAACGTGCTTGGTATCGAGCATCCAGTTCGGGAATTGATCGCATTGGCAAAAAGTGTCGGTGCGGTGAGTGTGCTCGATGGAGCGCAGGGAATTGCTCACTACAAGATCGATGTTCAGGAATTGAATTGCGACTTCTATGCTTTTAGTGGCCATAAGGTTTTTGGTCCGACTGGTATCGGCGTTCTTTATGGTAAAAAGAGTCTGCTCGAGCGGATGCCTCCTTACCAGGGCGGCGGTGATATGATCGAGCGGGTGACATTGCAAGGCTCCACCTGGAACGTTCTGCCCAGCAAATTCGAAGCGGGAACGCCTAATATTGCTGGTGCAGTGGGATTGGGAGCCGCCTTTGAATTCTTAAAATCTTTGGATCTGAGCAAGACTTTGGCTCATGATCGCCATTTGGGCTATACACTGGTCGAGGAACTGAAGAAGAACTTTCCTAAAGTTCGGCTGATGTGTGAGCCTGGTCCGGATTGGATTGGTCTCGTGACGATGGTTCATGATGATATCCACCCGCATGATTTGGCTGCTATCTGTGATAGCGATCAGGTCTGTATTCGAGCGGGACATCACTGTGCTCAGCCTCTGATGGAATTGTTTGGGGTGCCTGCCACGGCGCGCGTGGCCCCCTTCCTTTACAACGATGAGAATGATATCGCCCGCTTCGTCGGCGCTCTGCGCAAAGCAGAAAAACTTTTCGCTTGAGTGCAGGCATGAAAAAGTCCCAGGATCCCGCCTTCAAAGCCTTGATTATGGACCACTATAAAAAGCCCCGGTTTTTCGGTAAGCCCGAGCCGGTGCTCTTCTCTGCGGAAGAACACAATCGCACCTGTGGCGATCATGTGGAGTTGTTCCTTACCGAAGGAACGGCTGTCTCGCGTCGCCGCTTTCAATTCACAGGAGCCGGCTGTTCCCTTTGTATCGCCAGCTCTTCGCTCATGAGTTCACTCCTGCAAGATGTTTCCTTCGAAGAAGCGGAACTTTGCCTCGGACAATTTCAAAAAGTAGCTCGGGACGGAGTGAACGCTGAGGATACCGCCGAATGGCAAATCTTTGATGGTCTGCGTGATTATCCCGTAAGGGCTCGATGTGTGCGATTGCCCTGGCAGGCTTTGGAAAAAATTTTAAGGGCCTGGTCGGAGGCGGGTGAAAAGCTATGAAATGGGTCCCTGTGCAGGCTTTGGCAGAAATCTTGGAAAATGAAATCATTCCCTTCTCGTTTGAGGGATCGGCTTGGATTCTGATTCGCCAGGAACATGACGTTTCTGCTTTTGTCGATGTCTGTTCCCATCAAGCGATTAAACTCTCGGAATTTGGTGAGATTCAGCAGGGTGTTTTAGTCTGTCATGCGCATGGAGCAGCATTCGACTGTCGGGATGGTAAGGAATTATGTTTTCCTGCAAGCTCACCCTTGCAGAAGGTGCCGGTGCGAGTCGTCCATGGAGTGGTCGAAATTCAAATTGAATAAATCCCTGTAATTTTCGCTGTGGATGCTGTTTTTAAATAAGATCCGTTTTTTTTCTTCTTACCTTTGCAAAGTTTTTGTATTGAAAATTTTGTTAGCTCCGCTGCAGTCGAGATATTTCTCAATAAAATCAAAATTCTAAAAAAACGAAAAAATATAATCTTTTACTAAGGTTGAATTAGCCGCGCTTATCCTTCGGTAATTATAAGGAAAAAGTAGCATGATTCAGACTCCATGAAAGTCGGCCGAAAAGACTTTTGATCCTTTTTTGCCCATAGAGGTCGAGGCAAACCATTCTAAGACTATGGGAAGGAGGAGCATATGAAAGCTCTACAGATGTTAACTAAGGTTTCTCTAGCAGCAGGATTTATGCTTTCCAGCGTAATGGCCCATGCTACCTCCCTCATTCAAATCGAGCCAGCCTCTACGGCTGTTACGGTCGACGTTGAGACTGGTAAAGCTGCTTCCGAGGGCAGCAAACTCACAGTCACAGGCTCCAAGCAAAAACTCAAAGCAACCTACGTGTGGTTCGATCTTAGCCGCTTTAACTCGGCTGCTGATATCGAGTCCGCATCGATTAATCTTTACCAAGATAGCAATTCCGGTGAAGGCACGCTCTATGTCGTCAAAGCTAGTGGAAAATGGAATTTCAGCAATAACTACTGGTACTGGGATGCCGATCGTAACAAGTTGAATGATTCGGGTTGGGAGTCGCGAGCCATTGCTGCTGTTTCCATCCAAGATAAATCCAAGAAGAGGTTGATCGAGATCCCTTTAACTGACTATGTGAAAGAAGCGATTGCGACAGGAAAAAACCATGGTTTAATCCTGGTCACCAACGATGACGTCACCGTGAACTTTAACGAGCGGAGTGACTTCGGCAATTCTCCCAGCACTTATTTTTCGCAGTTGAGCCGAGTTCCTTTGTTAAAAGTGAAACACGGTCTCCGGCTTTCCAGCCAAGCCGGAATTCAAGGTCCTGTTGGACCTATCGGTCCCGTAGGCCCTGCTGGACCCATGGGTCCTGCTGGTCCCAGGGGGCTGACTGGCTTAACAGGTCCCATCGGTCCTGTTGGTTTGCCCGGACAGAAGGGTGATCGTGGTCTTCAGGGTTTGACTGGTTCTGCAGGTCCTCAAGGATTGAAGGGTGATAAGGGTGATAAGGGTGATACTGGTTCGCAGGGAACTGCTGGTGCCATCGGTCCCCAGGGTTTGAAGGGTGATAAAGGTGATGCTGGTGCGCAGGGTGCTGTCGGTGCTCAAGGCCTTGCTGGTGCAATCGGTCCCCAGGGTTTGAAGGGTGATAAAGGCGATAAAGGCGATTCTGGTGCGCAGGGTGCTG
>JBGSRE010000949.1:0-17056 GCA_041737755.1 Oligoflexus sp. | reverse complement strand
ATTCCAGTTCATCCCATCATGCAGAAATGGCAGATAAGTGATCTTCCGAAGCGGCATCGGCCGTTAGGAATACCCCGAAAATGATGGCGCTTTTTGCGCTTCGTTCGGTTCCTCGCTCGCTTCCAAGTCGGTGTTTAAGGGAAAATTGGTCATGAAATTGGGCGCGTACATCATTATTCTTGTCTCACTCCTGCTTAGCTTCGAACTGACTGCAAAAGCCAAGCTTCCATCTCTTGCTGGGAGCAAAACCCTCAATCTACCGAGTCGCCCAAAGAATGCCATGAGCGGCTCCCAATTCTTGATTCACATCAAAAAAATGAACAGCGCCCAACGTGAGAGGGCGATGGTTAAACAAGTTTTGCTTGGTAACGTGCCTGCATTTGAACGCGCTCTGGTGCCGATTGAAAAACGCATATCCAGCGGTATATACCGCGGCCAAGTCCTTCGCTATTGGGTGCTTCCCGATTACCTAGCGATCGGTTCCAACGCTGACTTCGTAAGGATACCGATGAATCTTCGAAGCATAAAAATTCTGACCGCAAAACTGAACCTCAGTCTTCCCACAACTAAAATGGTCGATGAGATTTACAGCCAAGCGAACATCAAACTGAAACCAAGACCTTTGCCACTTCGCCGTGATATTACTGGCACGAAAAATATTGCTCGACATGAAAGCATCGTCAAGAGCCAGCTCGCCCAGGTGAAATCCAAACCTGGCTATCTTTTCGCTGGTCATAAAAAAGATATCGTCCAAACCAATCGACTTTTAAGAAAGCCAAAGGCCATTGCCATTTACGGTTGGCACAGAAGCAAAAGCCAACCCATCCAGCCTCTTTCGACCGTTCATAGTGCTGAATATGCTGACTACAGCCATGGTGTGCGGCTCATTGCCAATACGGTGGAAATCGCTGGAAAAAACGTGCAGCTCAAGGATGCTTTGAGCCAAAGAAACCTCGTTGGCTTGCTCAGCTATGAAGGTGTTAGTCCTCGAGCACCTCAAGCCAGGACCGCGAAACGCTATCCCTTTGCATCACGATAATCAGCAAGTTCTAGGAGCCTCGGCAAAGGCTCATCATTTTGCTTAGGAAGCTTTAGGACTTAAAAAATCTCGAATCTCTTTAATCCAGATATCGCGTGTTACATCAGCCTCAATATGGGTTTCATGTTGAGACTCAGGCAGCACAACCTTTCTGCATTGACGAGCGCGCTGGCAGACATAGTCCTGGCCTTTGACCATAACCACCTCATCTCGTCCTGCCTGAAACATGAGTATCGGCTGCAACAAAGCATCGGAATACTTGCGCATATTCCAAGTCGCTTCGTAGGCTTCGGCAACCCAATGAAAGCTGGCAGCCCCGACCACCTCTTTGGAGTAAGCGACGCGCAGCTTATGAAAGGCTTGATAGCGAATTTCGCTGGCGGTACCTCGATAGCTTTCATTTTCATCCCAAGGTCCGCCGCCAAAGACATAGGACTTCTTCTTACCGAAAAAAACGAAGGCTTCCAAAACGAAATGAGCGACTCGATCCGATAGAAATGGGCCCGCCGTGATATCAAGCATTGGGCTGCTCAGAATCAACTTCTGAATATCCTGGGGGTATCGAGCTGAATGCAGGGCCAGGATATTGGCTCCCATAGAATGAGAAAGAGCCGATACTTCCGTATATCCCGCCGGCTTGACAATATCAGTCATAAACTGCTGCAAATCATCCACGTACTGATCGAAGCTCTCTATGTATTGAATTTGCGGATCATCGAGCAAACGATCGGAAGCACCCTGGCCTCTATGGTCAATGATATAAACAGCCAGGTTCAAATCCTTCAGATCCCACACGACTTCAGCCCACTTGAAGGTACTTTCCGTGCGGCCCGGAAGAATGATGAGAGCTTTGCTTTGCCCAGGCTTGGTGAAACTGCGGTAGTGAATGCGCTTGCCATCCTTGGCCGTCATAAAGCGGGACTCCCCATTTTTATCAAAGTAAGGCACAAGTTCTTGCTCAAATTTTTGTGGGAACTCGGATTCCTGAATGGCAAAACAGAGAGAAGAAATACATAGTCCAGCCATCAACAAGATATGATTCCACATCAGCATCTGCCCCTTTGCATTGCTTTGATGGCGATCCGGCTCGCCATACCTCGCCACGATTGAACACTTTTCATAAAACTTTAGCTTCAGAATACTAAAGTCAAGCCGCTAAATCTCGTTAAATATCTATCAAGACCATCAGCCAAACCCAACCAACCCTGCAAGCTTTGAATTTTAGAATGAATAGCCGAAATCCCCTCTTTTTAAAGAGGGATGTAAGGCTAGATGTCTATCATTCGGGGGAATCCGGACATATTGTCCTCTTTGATCCAGGCTGTAAAACCGCACTAACTGGGATTAAGACAGACGGGACGTTTTGGGAGTACGATTTTTCCCCGCTGCGAAAGATGAACATGAGCACCTATAAGCTCATTGATGATCTGCGTTCGAAGCTAAATCAAATGAAGAGTAAGACTTCCAAAGTAGCACGGAGGGCATTTCTGCATCGAACCCCATCACGACTCCGAAGCTTGGCCATAGCAACATCATCAGTACTTCCGCAGGCACCAACATGAGCTGTCATCGCAGAGTGATATTTCTTGCTTTGGTTCCTGCGACAACGGCCGCTGCGGACAGGCAACTCCCGGCACGACAGATAATCAGGCCAATATCGGAACAGCGCTTGCGGTGAAAGTGTCTGGAATCTGAGCCACAAGAATTCGCTTTTCATTACCAAAGGTTCGAGGCTTATCTTCGCTAGGGGAAAATCATGGCTCGATGGACTATACATGCCCATGAACAAGATTACTCAAAAAGCCATAGCCCCTCACTCCAAGGCATGCAGGGCCTAGGCTCTATAAGCCCATCACACAGTTCTTACGCCCTTGCGCTTTACTCCAGGATGCGCCTATGGCAGTCTTATAAGGCGTTTGAAGTGGGTAGAAGCTTTTTTTCAAGCCCTCTCATCATGGTCAATGCGGCTTTTGACGCCTATTTTGAAGGCTCTTTCCCTGTGGAGTCGATGATGGATCAAGTTTTCGTCCGAACTTTCATTTTTATCCAGGCATGTTGCTTTCTTCAGCCAGCCTATGCCCAGGAACCTTTGGCTCAAGGCATTCCTGAAACTGTGGTGTCGGACATTCCCGCCACTGAGACAGATTCCGTTCCCGTGAAAAAAAATCCCATCGAAGTCACGGATGGAAGAATTGAGGATCCCAGTTCAGGTGCTTCGACAGCCACAGAAAATCCGCCTCAGTTGGAAGGGGCCAAGGATAAATCCTACCTTCTTCCCGACAAGAAATCAGAGCAAGTTGGGGATCCCGTTTCACCACCACCCTCGGGGCAAACCGGGGACAAGGATACGAGACCAGGCAATCTTCCGGAAAAGCCCGTCGAACTACCAAATCCAATCCCTACCCCGCCATACGCGAACGAACCGCCAGAACCTGAACCCACAAGCTATCCCTCGGAGAGCAAAGCTCAAGGCCCGCGTTCATCAGAAAGAATCAACTACGAAACCACGATGACGGATAGACTTCAGCAACTTGCACGAGAAATTGCACAGCTTGAGACTCTCAGATCGAAAGTGAAGGATTCCAACAAAAAGCTGTTCGAAAGTTCCATGCGGACGGCTGCTGGGAACCGCTCGGTAGCGCGGACGAAGCTCAAACAGATGACCAATGCTGACGCCAATAATTGGCAGGCTCTCAAACCTAATCTCGAGCGGGCATTGAAAAACCTGCAGTCAGCCGTCCAGCGGGCTCGATCCCATGTGCCTGCGAACTAGCGAGTATCTCGTGCTTAAGCGCCAGATGCTGAGTCAAGGATATCGGTGAGTGGGCGGTGAAAAGTGGGAGCTTTGCTGGCAACAAGCATGAGCAAGCTCTAGCAGGGGATGCACCTATGATCTCTCGTCACCTGGCAGCTGCTAAAGAGCCGTAAACTGCATGCTTTTTAGTGAGGATCAAATAATCTCAACGCCAGCCAGACTGGAAGTATGAATCGTATTGCAACCGCAGGTGCGGCGACCGGCTGATTGAAAAAGACCGCCGCAGTGCAAGCAATTGCGGGTTTTGATATCGATCGAGCTCAACCCCATCAGGCGACGAGCTTTATTTTGTTGTTCGATTTCTTTGATTACGGCTGCTGGAAGAACTTTGATTTTAGGAGCGGGTGAACTGACGTTTTCGCTGATGACTGCAGATTGCGCATTGGCTTGTTCCATGTATTTCTCCCCAAAAAGAATATGCTTTACGTCAGCCTTTCTAGCAGAGAGTTTTAAAGGAGCGTTGCCTTCGATTGCGTTTTTGACCTTCTTGAAACAAACTAATCCAAAAAGGCCGCGCGGTCGTTAAAGATGGGTTTTGAACGAAGCGATAGCCAATAGCAGCCAACCCGCGATGAGGGCGACTCCACCGATGGGCGTGACTGCACCCAGAACGCGCACGCCGGTGCCAACCAGGGCGTAGAGGCTTCCCGAAAAGATCAGAATGCCCATCACAAAGGCCCATCCTGCGATCTTCAAAAGAGTGGAATCAATCCTCATGGCGACCACACCCACGCCAATTAGCGCCATAGCATGATACATCTGGTAGCGAACACCTATCTCAAAAATGGCCAGATCCTCAGGACTTAGCCTGGCTTTCAAGGCATGGGCACCAAAGGCTCCCAAACCCACTCCCAGAGCTCCAAAAACGGCACCAAGGCCAACCCAGACCGTCCAAAGCATAGAAGTTCTCCATAGAAAAAGGGCCCTATCCAAGCCTTTAAGAATGCCTGAAACGAGCCCCTCATCATACTCGTAATTAACCGTAGATCTTGGCCATTTCCGCCAGGGTAACCTGACGAATTTTAGTCGCTTTACCCGCCTGGCCGAACTGAATCATACGTTCCTTGACGATCTTCTTCATCGCTTCGCGAGCGAGGGTATTGTAGTAGCGAGGATCGAATTCTTCAGGCTTGTCCGCAAAAGCCTTACGGATCGCGCCCGTCATAGCCAGACGGTTGTCGGTATCGACGTTGATTTTACGAACGCCATGACGAATACCTTCCTGAATCTCTTCCACCGGCACGCCCCAGGTTTGCTTCAGCTTGCCACCGAATTGATTGACGATATCCTGCAGGTCCTGAGGAACCGACGACGAACCGTGCATCACAAGGTGAGTATTGGGCAATCGACGATGAATCTCGCGCACGCGGTCCATAGCGAGAATATTACCATCGGGCTTGCGGGTGAATTTGTAAGCGCCGTGACTGGTACCAAGCGCAATCGCCAAGGCATCGACCTTGGTCAATTCCACGAACCGGACTGCTTCTTCAGGGTCTGTCAGCAGCTGATCATGATTCAAAGTACCTTCGAATCCATGACCGTCTTCCTTTTCACCTTTGCCGGTTTCAAGGGAACCAAGGCAACCCAATTCACCTTCGACGGAAACCCCAAATGCATGCGCAACTTCGACCACTTTGCGGGTGATGCGAGCATTGTATTCAAAATCAGCCGGGGTCTTGCCATCTTCTTTGAGCGATCCGTCCATCATCACCGAAGTGAAGTTGTTTCGAATGGCGGAGAAGCAGGTCTCGGGACTATTGCCGTGGTCCTGATGCATCACGATGGGAATTTCCGGGTAGAGTTCCACGGCGGCTTTCATCAAACCAACCAGATAAAGATCCTGGGCATATTTGCGGGCACCACGGGAAGCCTGGATGATGACAGGGCTGTCTGTCTCCCGAGCGGCTTCCATAATAGCCTGAATTTGTTCCATATTATTAACATTAAAGGCCGCCACGCCGTAGTTGTGTTCGGCTGCATGGTCGAGCAACGCTCTCAGGGGGATCAAGGCCATAATACCGCTCCTTCCAAGGGTTTTGCCCCTAAGACATAAACGGTGCTCAGGGGATGGGGGTCTAGCATTCCGCATGAAAAGGGCGTTTTCGGCGGAAAGCTCGGATGTTTTGTCGCATCCTACCTTGCTCGGGACGAGCCTGCAAGGCTTGCGACAGATCCAGCTATAACCACTCGGAATAGAAATGGCAAGGTATGGGTAGGAACGTCGAAAGGTCTTAATTCCATCAGGAAGTTTCCATTAAACGGAACGAATAGCCAGCCGCGTTGGTTTGAACTTCAACAGCCGAGAGTTCCGAAAAAAGAACAAAAAAAAACCGTCACAGAAGAGTGGCGGTTTTGGTCTCTTCTTAGACTGCTAAGCGATTAGTTCGCACAAACAGTACCGACTTGAGGTTCAGGAGAACCAACCGTTGCGCCACCTAACACGTTACCTTGCGTGAGGCTATAGGTATGGGCTGCGTTTCCTGGACAAACAGGGTTGGCCGCTGCTGCACCACCCGAAACGGCAAGCGCAGTGAAAGAAGTTCCGATACCACCGGCTAGAGGGCCTGCCACAACCGAATAACCATAGCGGGGCGTGTTACCGCCGGCCACGCAGGGGTCAATTCGGAAACCAATAGCCTGGGCCTGAGCATTCTGAGTACAGCTAGCGGCGGTCAAGACACCACCAGCAGGACGTCCAATCAGGGCAAAGGCTATAAAGGTGTTGTTATCGAGTGAATAGGTTTGTTCCAGAGTGTAGATATGCGAAAGAATATTCTTCGCTTCACCCATTTTGGCTTTAGCCTGGAACTGCTTGAAACGAGGCAGCGCCAAGGTCGCGAGAATACCAATAATACCAACCACAATCATCAGCTCGACAAGGCTGAAACCTTTTTCGTTACGAAATGATGGAGCAAACTTCATTGCAGACTTCCCCCTAATTTTTTAAGACACAAAGCATGCGCTTATGAAGATATATTCGGGTGTGCGGGGGCGATACTTGAGCCGGATTCCAACCCACGGCTGGAATCCCCCAATTTATGCAATAATATCAATTTATTATGATTTAAATTTTTTCCTAAAATCGCTGCTTATGGAACTTTAATTTCAACCGAAAGGATCGGAAATCGGCACCAGGAACTTGGATCCAAATTGTAATCATCCAGATGGAAACAGGGCGCATATCGCTCTCGTTTCCATTGGTTCTGGCTCCAAAGCCGATAGAATCGTGCAAGAAAATCCCGCAGTTGTTGCTCAGGATAGGCAGCGAACTTTTCCTTGAGGGAATTAAGGATCGACTCTGGTTCTATTCTATCACGAACAAAAGCGGTTTCAATCGCATTGAGAATTTCGTAGGGCATCAGGTCCAATTCATCCTTTTGTCCAGCTTCTCTGGGCCTAAGTTCAGCCGTCGGATCCTGCTCGTTCACCAGTGAGAGGCTGGGCAGGCGTCCTAATCCAAGAGTGCAGTCCAACTCCGCCCAGCGCAACCAACGGCGAAGAAAATGCTTATCGATTCCACCAATAGGGGCAAGCCCACCTGCGGTATCACCATCCATCGTTGCATAACCAACCGCAATTTCACTGCGATTGCTGGTTGCCAGCAAGAGAAAGCCTTTGATATTCGCCAAGAGCCAGACCATGGGCGCTCTTGAACGCGCCTGGATATTTTGCAGCGGCAGGTCATCGCCTTGCCACTCCAAGTTTCTGCCGATCAATTGCTGGGCTTTCGACACATAGGCATCTACCAGATCCTGAACTTCGATTTCATGATGCTCCGTCTGCACTGATTCTGCTAAAGCCCTGGCCGCCTCGCGAGTGACGGTGCCGCTTTGCTTGGTGCCTTGATAAACGGTAGAGACTCTTTCCTGAATCCAGCTTCGTGGATTTTTCGCATCGCCCTTAGGCAATGACCATCCTAGTTTCTTGCTGAATTGCTCCGGTCCCAGCGCCGCCAAAGCCTCCGCGATCATGTGCGCACAGAGGACCGTGATCACACTGGAATCACAGCCACCTGACAGCGAGATCATAAAACCTTGGCTGTGAGATTTACGCGCATAATCGAAGAGTCCAAGTTTTTCAGCCTGGAGAAATTCCAATTCAGGGCTGACGAAGGGATCTTGATTGACTCCTCGATACTGCTGCAGAATATCCTCGCGCTGTTGGCGAGAAGTCGCCACAGACTGCCCGGTGGCGACTCGGTCGACTTCCAAAGGCAGACTGCTATCGAGCACAGATCGATTCTTGAGTTTTGCCACGCGAGCCAGATCTAAATCGACATCACGAATCAAAAGGGTCCCATCACTCAAGGTGAATCGTGCCGATCGCGCACTGATGCGACCGCATTCACCTAGGATGATTTCCCCATCATAAATCGTCCGGCCGGCCTCTAGACCCAAAAGGTTGGTGTACAAATAATGAACCTGGAAAGCGCGACTCGCATCGGCGACCAGAGTTTCCCTGACACGCGCTTTGCCCAAAGCAAAATGGGAGGCGCTCAGATTCACCACCAATTCGCAGCGACTCAAAGCCGAATCAGAAGCTGTGCCTTCCGCCGACCAGGCCTCTTCGCAGATCACTACTCCCAAATGCAATGGGCCGAGCTGATAGGTGAGATCCCCAAAGGGAACACTTTGACCAAAGATAGAAATGGTATCGACTCTTTGAAAGGGCCAGGGCCGAAACCATCGCGATTCATAATGAAGACCTTCTCGAGCCAGAAGTTTCTTCGGATTGATTCCCAGCAGCTGTTTATTCTGCACCACGACGGCACAGTTAAACATACTGCCTCGATGATAGACGGGCAGGCCAAACACAGCTGTGATGCCCTCGGTCTCTTGCGTGAGCTGCTCCAGTGCTTGGAGGGCCAGCCGAGCGGTGTGGACCGATAGAAAGGTATCCTCGCAATTGTAGCCGGTGATACAAAGCTCAGGGAAGCAGATGACCTGCACATCTTGAGCCTTCGCTTCTCGAATCAGCTGCTGCAATCGATGGACGTTTCCCGCCCAATCCAGAGGGGTCTGATTGATGCTGGCGCCGGCAATTCTGAGTCGATCCATGCTCACATCCTTTCAGGTGGTTCGATGCCCAAAAGCTGCAGACTGAACTTTAAGCCTTGGCTGAAAGCATCCAGCATGGCCAGACGAGCTCCACGGGCCTGATCGGATTCAGCCTTCAGAACCGATACCTGGGCCAGAAATCTATTGTAAACTTTGCAGCTATTAAAAATATGATGGCACAAGAGACTAGGTTTATACTGGTCCGCGCTCTGTTGAATGACGGTATTGAAATCGTTCAAATACCGCAGCAGCTCACGCTCATCAGGACCATTCAAAAGTTCCAGATGGGTATCGTCCGGAGCAAAAGACTGCTCTTGCGCCTTACGCAAAATCGATCGAGTTCGCGCATAGCTGTACATCAGATATGGCCCGGTGTTGCCCTCAAAGCTTAGCCAATCGGCAAGATCGAAGACGATATCTTTGGCTGGATCGGAACAGATCATTCCATAGCGAATCGCTCCAACACTCAACTTTCGACCGATATCGGCTATTTCTTCTTCCGACCATTCGCCCCGATATTTTTCCAGGTTCTTGTTTAGTTCCTGCTCCATCCGTTCGCGGAGTTCGCGAAACTTGATGATATTGCCTTTTCTCGATGACATCTTGCCTTCGGGAAGCACGACCATACCATAGCTGAGGTGAAAGCAATCTTTGGCTTCTGCAAAACCCATTTTATCGAGGGTGCGAAACACCTGTTTAAAGTGCATATTTTGTTCAGAACCGACGACATAGACTGATTTTTTGATCTGGAACTGGCGAAATTTCACTCGCGCCAAAGCTAAATCCTTAGTCGCATAGGTGGTGTTGCCATCACTCTTACGCACTATCACAAAACCTAATTTTTCTTCTTTCAGATCCAGCCCAACCGCTCCATCCGAAACGGCAAACACTCCCGCTTTCAAATACTCCGTGGCGATAAGCTGACTTTCTTCGGAAACTTCTGATTCATAGAAGCAATGATCGAAACGGGCGCCTATCCACCGATAGATTTCCTGGAAATCAGCCAGAGACCATTGCCGGGTCGTTTGCCATTGCTCGTAAATCTCACCCTGCTTGGATTCAATGGCTCGCAGCACGGCCGAAACTTCAGCATGAAATTGTGGTGCCTGTTCGGGAGTGGCATCTTCGAGAGTATGCGTCGCCTGGGTATACATCTCGCCCAGCCATTCGCCGTGACGATCCTCGGGTGCCTTGAACTTATTTTTGCGAATATACCAGAGGCATTTGGCGATGTGAGCGCCCTCATCACCAATATAATTGGCCATGATTACGGGAAAGCTGCAGGCCTCATAAATACGCCCCAGGGCATCGCCCAAAGCCACGTTCCGCATATGACCCACATGAAAGGCTTTGTGCGTATTCGGCTGGGAATATTCGATCATCACCCGGGGACGATCGACGGCTTTCAGTCGATTGAAATAAGTTCCCTGACGCAATTGTGGGATCAAAAGCTTGGCCAGAGCCGCAGGTCGCAATGTGATATTGAGAAATGCGCCGATGGTATCGACCTTTTCAATCCATTCTGGATCAGCTAATGGCAAGGCCGCCGCCAGAGCTGCGGCAATTTCGGGCGGCTTGCGCTTCAAATCTTTAGCCATCCGAAAGCAGGGCAAGGCATAGTCACCCAGATGCGGTTCGGGTGGACGTTCCAAAGCCGAGTAAAAGAGCGCCGGGGTGATTGTTTCCGGCAGATCGTTGCTCATGGTTTGAAGTGCTTTATACAAAGCCAGGGACAAAGTAGCCAGGCCGAAATCAAGTTGTGAGCTAGGGGTGAAGGATGCGGTCATGATGCTTTTGATAACTCCAAAAGGTTTGGAACGGACAGGTCGAAAGGCCTCCTCAGCCTAGCATAAGGTTTGGATCGATGTCAGTAAGGACGGGAATATGTCAGCTCCTTTTTCGTCTGGAACTAACTAAGGTGGGGGCAAGGAGACTCACTGATGCAAACCCTGACTCGCACCGCCGTTCTCGAAGGCCCCAACCCCCTCATCATTGACGTGGAATCATGCACGACCAGCGGCTTTGCGGGATTGCAGCTGGTTGGCAACACGAGCGAGCTGCTCCGTGATGGCAAAGAGCGCGCCAAAACCGCACTGGAAAAACTCGGCTATAAACTCGGCCACAAGCGCATTCTCATCAACCTCGCACCGGCCGATCTGCGCAAAGAGGGCAATCATTTTGATTTACCGATTGCCCTGACCCTGGCTTGTTTGACCAACGAAAAAGCTCCTCTCCATCAACCCGCTGATTATCTCTTTGCGGCTGAATTAAGCCTCGATGGACAGCTGCGTCCGATCCGGGCGGCTGTCCCCATCGCTCTTGCAGCCATGAAAAGCGGCTTGAAAGGCATCGTTCTCGCTCAGGCCAATACTCCAGAAATTCAGGCCATGCAAAAACTTGCTTTCGAAGATCAGGCTCCGCTTCAGTATCTTTTTTTTGAACACTTAAAGGATGTCCTGCTCTGGCTCTTTGAAGACACTCCCCCGCCCCAGGCTGCGTTAGTTGCCGTAGCAGAGCAGCCGGAGATCCCTGCAGTAGATTATGATGATATGCAGCTGACAGATGATCTCATACAAGTGGCCGTCTGCTGTGCCGCAGGTCGTCACAGTATGCTCGTACGGGGCAGTCCAGGCGCAGGGAAATCGATGTTCATCTCGCGCTTGCCTTCTATTCTGCCACCGATGGCGGCAGCTGCCCATTTTCAAGCCCTGCAGACTTACAGTATGTATCAAAACTTTGTGCCTATCAGTATTCTTCAGGGCCGACCGCCGTTCCGCCATCCGCATCATAGCTCCAGCATGCAGGCCTTGCTCGGCACGGCGCTGGAGCCTGGCGACATGAGTCTGGCCCATGGTGGGCTGCTATTTCTGGATGAATTTCCTGAATTTCGTCGGGATCTCTTGGAGGCGCTGCGGGAACCTTTGGAAACAGGATCCGTGCACATATCAAGAGCCCATAGAAAATCCCATTGGCTCGCTGATGTGCAATTTTTAGCGGCTTGCAATAATTGTCCCTGCGGTTGGTTCGGCTCCCCACGACATGATTGCCGCTGTCCGACGAATCGTCTGATGGCTTACTGGGCCAGGCTTTCGGGCCCTATACTGGATCGGATTGATATCCATTTCAATATGCCCGAGCCGGATCAACCAGCGATTCAAATTTTTTCCCGAGCGGAACAGTCGCCGAAGGGTCAAACCCAAAGGATGCGAAACGCCGTCGAACGCTGCCTAGAGTTTTCCAACCGTCGCAACCAGGCGCTCGGCATCAAAGCCAACACTGATATCAGCGCCGATCAGATGCCCCGTGCTGCGGCTTGCGGTTCTCAAGATTTTGATAGTCTTCTGGAGATTTTGCTCCCCATGCGGCTATCCAATCGCGCGATTCTGCGATGCATGAGGGTCGCCCGAACGCTGGCGGATAGGGAAGAAAGCGAGAGCATACTGGACCGTCACGTTCGAAAGGCAGCCTCCTGGCAAGCGCTTATGGCTGCTATGGATCGCGGGGAAACATCAAAGTGAGGATGGTCGACAGAATTTTTGCATGACCAGCCGCGTCAGATCATTGATTCGGAAGGACTTGCCTTGGGTTTCAGCAATCGTGCTCGCCAGTTGATCGGGGATAAGAGAATCATCGAGCCATAAAAGCGAAATGGAAAGGCCCAAAGTTTTAGCAACCGATACAACCTTTCGACTTTTGGCCTCGGTCCAATCGGGTGCTGCTTTCAGCACGAGCAGCAAAGGCGTTCCCGAAAGCGTCTGGGAAACGAACCTTAACTCTTCAATATCATTTAAAATTATAGATCTTGGCGAGACCCCAAGAACCTCCGAATAAAGACCGGAAACCGCAACAAACCGAGCTTCACCCCGGCTTATGACCGGAACAAAAGGCGGCGTCGGCAGCGCCGTGAGAGCCTGTAAATAGGCAGAACTCTGTTCGACAGCCAAGGATTGCTGCAAACATTCGGCGGGTCCTTGGGCTTGAGCCAAAACCGAGACCGAAACCAAACCCAGCAGCGACAGTAAAAGCCAGTTTCCACATCCACGCAACAGCATCACAACAACCTCCGGTACAAGACCTACAGGGCCGTGTTCTGCAATTTGAAGACCATTTTGGAGTAAATCCCTTCCATTGATTTTCAGCAGTTAACGTGGAATCATGTTGAGGTCTGAATAGGGGCGCTTACGCCTGTCAAATTGCTGGACAATAGAGGTTGCGACGATGCACCAAAAAGAACTGGAACCCTGGCGCGAAGGTATTCGGGATATAGACGCCAAAATCCTTGAGCTATTGGCGCAAAGAATGCAGCTTGCACAAAAAATAGGTGCCTATAAGCAGAAGAACAATCTGCCGGTCAAAGATTTTCGAGTTGAAAAGCAAATCATCGAAAAATCCCGCGATCAGGCCGCTCAATTAGGGCTCTATCCGGCACTGGCAGAAGATCTGATGACCACTATCATCAAGTATTCCGTACTTCGCCAGGATGAGCTGAAGCGGGAAAGCGTGGCGATTCCTGCCGGACTTGGACAGCAGGCGCTGATCATTGGTGGCGGCGGACAAATGGGCCAATGGTTTGCTCAGTATTACGAATCGATGGGTTTTGCTGTATCCATTTTTGATAAGCATCAGGACGGTGCCGAAACATATCCGAAGATCAACAATCTAGAGAGTGAAATCCATCACTTCGATTTGATTGTGCTGGCCACCCCTATTGCAGTCACTGAAGAGTTCTTGCAAGAGATGCTCATTCTCAAACCGAAAGCCATGATCATTGAAATCTGTTCTTTGAAATCACCGATTATCGATGCCCTTTTGGAAGCAGCCTCGCAGGGCCTTCGCGTGGCGTCGATTCACCCCATGTTTGGACCAGACGCCGAGATTCTTGCCGGCAAAAACATCATATTCTGCACAGGTGCAGGACTCCTCTCCGAAGAAGTCATGCAACTCCACTATCAGCAAACGTCGGCGCAACTCATCAGTATGGATTTGCAGGAACATGATCGAGCCATGAGCTATGTCCTGGGCTCCTCTCATCTCATCAACTTGCTTTATGCCGGTGTTCTCAGTGATTCGGGCGAAACTCTGCACAAACTTCGGGGTATGGGCGGCACGACCTTTTTGCAGCAGACTCTGGTCACCGGTAAAGTCGTCGATGAAAATCAGGACCTTTATTACGATATTCAGGTACTCAATGACGAGACGCCTTTGCTCCTGCAGGAATTCCAAACACTTTTGGATGCCTATCGTATCGCTATCGAGGAAAAAGATAGAAAAGCTTTCAGAAAGCTCATGAGTCGAGCTCAGGATTTTTTTAGCGAAGCTGCGCCTTAAGTCGTGACGTCTTTTCCGGGTAGGATAGCCTGCTCAGGCAGACTCGCCCATCATGCGCAAGCCAATCTGTTTGGACATCTTCTCCCAGTATCGGGACTTGTTACCCTGTGCACTGAGGTTTTCAAATTTGGCTTGCCAAATATTGCCGGATTCTTCCACGCGGATCACGCTGATAATACGAATATCGCTGCTCCCACCCCACATCTCGTTCAAGCCGGGATGCTGGAGGGAAAGCTTGCTGCCGACCACAACGGGAAACTTGAGTTGAACGATGCCGCCTGTTTCATCAAGACCTAAAAGCTTGGCAGGCGTTTGATACTGGACCTCGAAACTGACACTGGCACCTTCAGCAAAATTAGTTTTGGATTTAATCGCCTGGTCCATGGTTTCAACCAGCACACCTAATCCAAAAGGCTTCTTCAGAAAATGAATTTCCCGAGTGGATTTTGAGTTCAAAGATGTCGTTCCCGCAATGACGGGCGGTCTGGATTTTTCATTAATCCGAGCAATCGCTTCTTTAATAGCAATCCCAGATGAATTGGACGGCAGCTCATCGAGATACACACAACCCAGACTACCATCCGCTTCCCGCACAATCATAGCGGCGGCGGACTGGAGATTGCCAGCATAGACCAACTCAATATCATAGCCTGATAGAATTTTCTTAAATGCTTCGTAACGTTCTGGCTTTGGATCATAGAACATCACTCGTCGACCATCGGTGACAGCAGTGACGCTGTCTAGATTGATTTCGGGTAAGGCGCTGATCCAGGTTCGCCCACTTCCGCGCACGACATTCATGGGAAAGAGGTTATAAAGTGCGCCCGATTTATGGACATTGCTGCCCATCTTCAAAAGAGCTGGTCCCTTGGCTTTATCGTTTGGCTGGCAGAGCAGGACCGCTTCGCCATCGACTTCGGACTCGGACTGGCAAATCATTTGATCCCCAACTCGACCAATAACTTTGGCTGAGACAGAAAGCGTGCAATCTTCAGGCAACTGGCATTGTTCCGAGCTGACAAAAAATGGTGAAATATCGCCATGGCCTTCCAGGATTTCTTTAACCTTGGAACTCAGCGATTTGCCATCGAACTTGCCCAGCATAAAGCCGGCGAATTTTCGACCTTTCAGCGGACTTAATTGCTCTTTGGTTTTGCTCGCTACCAGGACCAGTACGGGAATATCTTTGAATAAAGGCTGCTGCTGCATGCGATCATATAGATTACCAGCCGTCCCATCGGGAATGATGGCATCACAGATAATAAGATGAGGCATTTCTTGATCGATCATCTTTAGGGCATCATAAAGGCTGATCGCCGAGATCACCTTGTAACTCATTTTGCTAAAGAGGGCACTCATCGTCACAACCTTTTCAGGTCGGTCGACGAGAATCAGTACGGTATGAGGTGTAAGGCCTTTGGCAAATTCCATCGAACTGTCTCCTCACTAACCAACTTGTTTCGCACTGGCCTTGGCTAGTATTTTGCGAATAGCACCACGAATTTTATCCACCTTCTCGTAGGGACCGCCAAATTCCTTCTCGGTTCGGGCGAGATACTGTAGGGCTATTTGATATTCAGCCATACGGTAGCAAGCTAGAGCTGCATTCAAACTGATCTTGTACTGCAACTCATGGCGAACGATTTTATGGGCTTTCTTATAGAGTGCCATGGCACTTTTACCTTTACCCTGCTGCGAGAGCTTGATGCCCATTTCATTCAATTTCGCAGCAAAAAAAGGTCCGACATCATGAAGATTATCCATCATCTTGAAGGCCTCGCCGACTTTGCCTTCGGCCAGTAGAATTTCCGCTTTGGCTTCATTGATTCTGGGATGATTCGGATCGATTGCTTCGGCCTCGAGCAGAATGGCCTCGGCCTTAGCTTTATCACCCTTTTCCATATAGGCCGTGGCTAGCTGCGCTTTGCGCTCGACATGCCGGGGATTTTGCTTTTCTAGTCGTTCTAGGATCTCGATGGCTTCATCGACTTTACCCAAGACCAAAAGACTTTCACCCAGACCATTGGAAGCCTGGCGAAACATTTTGTTCATATTCTGCGAACTACGGAAGGCTTCGGCAGCTTCATTAAATTTACCAACCGCTTGCAAGGCATTGGCTTTGACATAAGCAGCGACATAATCCCAATTATGGGCATCGCCCATGGCAGCTTGGTTTTGATTGATCTGCGCCTGGTCTCCATAGACAATGCTATGATTGAGCCGAATCGTTTTAGTCTCGATGCTATCCCGGTCTTCCAACTTGCTCGTAACCCACTCGCTAAGGGCTTGGATTTCGACGGGCCAATGGGTCGGATGAAAGTACTTTTCAATACCATATTCGAAGACTTCAGACATGTATTCGGGTTCAGGATCACCGCTGACGATAGCTTGAAAATCCGCCAGTGGACCCACAAATTTCTTAAACATATCCAGGCAATTCATAACATCGGGATGGGAAGCTTCAGCAAAGATAACCATCGCAACCACCGAGCCCGTTTCAAACATCGGCCGCACTTCATCTTTGGTCACACAACTGAGAGTAAAGGAATAGCTATGTTCAGCAATAAGGTCTGACCAGGATTGGTCCAGTCCTTTCTGATCGATATCAACTAATAGACACACCCTGTCCATCGTCCGCTTTTCCCACTTTGACTCTAGTGATCGTTACTACGCAAACTATCGGGTGGACTCCGTCTAGAGTTGAGGGTCTTTCGCCTTTATCTATGATTTTGGATCTCTACAGCCCATCTCATCGCCGCACACAGATTCAAATGCATTTTCAAAAATCCTATCCGGGGGCCAGCGCGCTCACCGCAC
>JBGSRE010000917.1:0-12777 GCA_041737755.1 Oligoflexus sp. | reverse complement strand
GGTTATTTTGAGCACGAGATAAAACGCGCGGTTGTGCTCGCGCTCTTTATACCTCTGATCATTTCTAGCGGCGGCCCAGCGCAAAGCGCGTCGGGGATCCGCAGTACCATGCACCTTGCAGTTGCCCGACGCTCACTTCGTTCGCTGGGCATGACGAAGGGCGTGTGTGACGAGCTCCAGTCATCCCCAGCGCAAAGCGAACCCGAGTCATCCCCAGCGCAAAGCGAACCCGAGTCATCCCCAGCGCAAAGCGCGTCGGGGATCCATAATCATCAATTAGTCTTCTGCTCATTCGGCCGTAGGCGATTATTTTGTGCATGGATGCTATTTTTGGGGTCACTTTGAGTGGCTGTGGCGAGCAACTTGCGAGCTTTCAGCCGATCCGCCGCATCCAGCTCCTTATCAGCCAAGTATTCCTGAACAAGGGTTATCGCTTGTGAGGGATCCCCTTTGGCGATGTACTGAGCCACGAGCGCATGGACGGGGTCGAAACACTTCATGCAGGCTTCTCGAGCCCGTTGATACTGATTCTGAGCAAGATCAGTGTTACGCGATCTTTCATAAAGTTGACCTAACCTCATAAGAGACAGGTAATAGTAGGGATTGGTTTCAATCGCCAGCTTGTAATATTTTTCTGCCAGCTTTGGTTTATTCATACGTTCGGCACAGAGGGCAATGTTGTGGAGAATTCGTTCGGGATATTGATACTCTTTGCCAGCCGAGGAATTACGAAGATCCTTCAAGACTTTCATGGCTTTAGCGAATTGTTTTGTTTCGATATAGGCGGAACTCAAATTCAATGCAACCGAAGCCCTGGGCTGCAGACGATGAGATTCCTCAAAAAAGCCAAGCGCCATTTTGGGATTCTGCAAGGAGAGATAGGTCAGACCCATCAAATTCTTGAAATCAGCATCTTCCGGGTACTTACTCAGCAAAGGACGAAGTTCCCTTAGAGCTAAGTTTGGCTGGCTCTGATTGATGTAATTAATGACAACGTTTTTCTGGGTGTTTAACAACTCATCCTCCCGCCTCGCCTCGCTATCGCGGTCTTTGAGAGTTTGACACCCTGGCATACATAGGATAAAAAGAATGATGATGCACGGAGCTATAACACGACGCCACGCCGAGTATGCGAAAGATTCCAAATGAGGGATTTGAGCCTGCAGGTGTTGCATGGTTGTTCCCTTCAAAGTGTCCTAAGTTTCTGGTTCTTGATTCAAGCTTAATATGGTTAACTTCCGGATGGAAGGCCTGCGCGATTGAATCCTGATCAGGAAGCAGGAAATCGATAAAGATTGAGCAGAATAGCGAAACGCCACGGAGCCTAAAAATGACCAAAATTGACAATGAGCTGACCGAATCAAACAAAGTTTTGGAAGGAAAAGCTCCTCAGGATGAGCTCCCTTTCGGTGTTATGCTCAAAGCTGCGCGAGAAAAAGCCGGCTATTCGATCGAACGCGCGGCCATGGCCACACGTATCTCGCAGCCGTTTGTTGAGGCGCTCGAACAGGGAGCCGTCGAAAAATTGCCCGGCGCGGTCTTTGGTCGCGGTTTTATCCGCAATCTTTGTAAGGCGTATGGCAGTGATTCAGCAGAGATTCTCGCTGCTTTCGATGTGCGTACCAACGCTGTCAAAGGCAAGGATATTAGTCTCTCGAGCCGCGATGAGAAACGCCATCAGCAGCTTAAAAAAGGTGTTCTACTCATCCAGACTAATGAGTGGAAAGGTCGAATCAAAGCCCTGGCACCCCATCACTATCTGCGAGCCAAGCCACTGATTATGCTGGTTGCTGCAGTTCTTTTTGTTGGTTTGCTCCTCAATCAATTCGATCTGATTTATCAGGGTGACGACGATCAGTTGGTTGGAGACAGCCGAAAAACTACAGAAATAGCCGAGCCGATTCCTGCACCCGTGGAAAACAAGGAAGTCATCGCGGCTTCTTCGGCTCCCATCGTCATTCCTCCTGCCCCTGCTGCACTGCCTCCAGCTCCCATACAAACCCAGGCGCCAGCGGCTATTGCAGCGGAAAAAATGGATGGGCTGAGCGATCTTGAATTGCGTGTGAAAGAACCAGTTATTGTTAAAATAACCAAGGATCGAGACAAGCAAATCTCTGGCGAATTGAAGGCTGATACTTACCGCTATCGTTTCAAAGATCAGGTGAAGGTCTATATCGAAGACATCTCGGTGGTCGAAGTTTACTTCAAGGGTCAGCGCGTTCCGACCTCGATGATAAAAGGTGAATCCAAGCGAATGACCTTTCAAAGCAGCGAAGGCCAGATTGCTAAAAAGGCAATCACCCCTCCTCTTTGAAGTTTCTTATGCTTTGTATCAAACACTTGAGGGTCGCCGTGAGGTGACCCTTGTTTTTTTGCAGCCTGAGCCCCCAGCGAATTGAAATTTCTCTTCCCTCTGCTAAAGATTCCGAAGCTCTTTCCGAACAGTAAGTTATGAAGATCGTATCTTCATAGGACTGGGTGGGACGGGATCTGTCAGTGGGTCCCTACGGAGCAGAAGGGGGTTCATCGAACCCAAATGCGGGCTCAGGAAGAGCCGAATTGCCATGAGGGCAATTTAAAGAGTCTCCTTACCTAACAATCCTTCACCAGTCCTTATTTCTTCCTCTTAAGCGCCTCGCTTTCGGCTCTTTATTGCCCAATACCCTACAAAAAGTGTAATACTAGCTCCACTTTTATGCCCAAAGGGGTCACCTGCGGCAGTCTTGGAGGATTTCCGTGCCAATCAGAACTATTATAGCCCCGACTGAAATGCGTCAGCTCCGTCATGAATGGCATCAGTCTGGGTTAAAGGTAGCCTTTGTACCCACCATGGGTGCCTTGCACGAAGGGCATTTGGCCTTGGTACACGAAGCCAAAAAGCGGGCTGATAAAGTGGTGGTCAGCATCTTTGTGAACCCTTTGCAATTTGGTCCGAAAGAAGACTTTTCGACTTACCCGAGAATGCTACAAGCGGACAGTGACAAGCTTAACCCTCTCGGTGTGGATGCTCTTTTTTTACCCAACGCTGCGGATATGTATCCTTCGGGATTTGAAACTTATGTCGTCAACGATAAACTTTCGGACATTCTTTGTGGTCGCTTTCGTCCTGGCCATTTCCGGGGGGTGCTCACTGTTGTGAGCAAGCTTTTTAATCTCGTACAGCCGGACATTGCGCTGTTTGGAAAAAAAGATTATCAGCAGTGCCATTTGCTCAAGAAGATGGTTCAAGATCTTTGCTTTCCCATTGAAGTGATCGGCTGTGCAACTTTGAGAGAAACGGATGGTTTGGCGATGAGCAGTCGCAATCTTCGTCTGACTGCCGAAGAGCGATCGATCGCTCCTGAACTTTTCCGCTGTATGAAAGCTTTGCAAAGCGCTTATAAAGCCGGTGAAATGAATAAACAGCGCCTGCTGGATGGTTTTGTTAAAGAGCTAGGACACTCGTCTGCTTTCCGTTTGGAATATGCAGAACTCCGTGGCCTAGCAGACCTTGCTGATTTTTCTGAAACCATAGATAATTCTGCCGTCCTCATCGTCGCCGCTCATTTGGGTACGGTTCGATTGATCGATAATCTGGAGCTGTCAGCCCAATGAAAGAACTGATCCGCCTCTTCCATCTGATCTTATCCTATTTGCTGCGACCCGTGCTCCTGTGGGTCCAGACTGCGACGCTGCCAGAAAATCTGAAGGAGCATCTGCAACTCACGAGTGGTCCGGTGATCTACGTTCTGCCCAAGCGATCCATCATTGATTATTTGGTGCTCCTGACAGCCTGTCGGCGCTACCAGTTACCAGAGCCTGACCTGGGATTGGATCTTAATCGCAATCGTCGGGCTGTGTGTCTGTTTCTCGAAAAGACGACAGCCATCAAACGGGTTCGACGACCGCGGCCAAGTCAGGTTTTGTTGCACCTTGTGCGTCAAGTCCAGGAACAAACCGGTGAAAAGCCTCAGATCGTTCCAGTTTCGCCTTTTTGGGGCAAAGATCCAGGAACGGAAGAGCCATCGATTTTTAAACTGATCTTCAATGATGATGAAGACGCCGGCTGGTTGCAAAAATTCTTCATTGTGATGGCTCAGGGTCGCAACAATAAGCTTTATTTTGCCAAGCCATTTCAAATCAATGAAGTTCTCGAAAGTGAAGTGGACGTCGATAACGCGGCGCGCAAGATTCGCCGTATTCTGCGTATTCACTATCGTCGCGTTCGTAACACTGTGCTGGGCAAAAAGCTCTATGTTCGGGAACAGGTCATTTCCCGGGTCGTGGCAGGCAAATTGGTTCGCCATGAGATTGAGAAAGAGAGCAAGAATCGGCCGCAAATGGTTCGTGGTTTGGAAATGAAGGCTCGAGAATATGCTCGAGAGCTTTCGGCTGACCAAACCTATTCCATCGTCCGCGTCTTTGAATTGGTGCTCGCTAAACTTTGGAACAAACTTTTTTCTGGTGTGGATGCAGTCAACGTCGAGAATGTCAGTCGACTCGCGGCTCAAAACTATGAAATCGTCTACGTGCCGACGCATCGCAGTCATCTGGATTATCTCTTGGTCAACTACACCGTTTACAAGAACGGACTGCCGACACCCCATACTGCCGCCGGAATCAACCTCAACTTCTTCCCGATGGGCTGGTTTTTACGCCGCGCGGGTGCTTTTTTTATCCGGCGTTCTTTTCATGGCAATCGGCTTTATGCGGCGGTTGTTGAAGAATACATGCACTATCTTCTGACCCAGGGCTATCCGATTTCCTTTTTTCCAGAAGGTGGCAGAAGCCGGACGGGTCGACTTTTGCCTCTGAAAACCGGCATGCTGTCGATGGTGGTGCGCAGCTATTTGCGTAATTCTGAAAGACCTGTGGCTCTGGTGCCGGTATTTTTAGCTTATGACAAAGTCATGGAGGTGAAAACCTATCTGACTGAATTGGGCGGAGCCAATAAAAAGAAGGAATCCATCTTTCAGTTGCTGCAAGCCCGTAAGCTTTTGAAGCAGTATTTTGGTAAAGCCTATCTTTCTTATGGCGAGCCTATTTTGCTCGATCCCACACTGGATAAGTTTCATCCAGGATGGCGAGAGGATCAGACTGAAAAGCCAAATTGGGTGAATTCTTTCGTTCAAGAATTATCCCAGAAGATCTCGCGACGCATGAATGAAGCAGCTGTGATTACGCCCATCGGCTTGATGGGAGTGGGCTTGCTTGCTGCCTGGCAAAAAGCTTTGCCCAAGGAAGATCTCTTTATCTTTATGCAGCGAATGGTGACTCTACAAAAGAACCTGCCTTATCATGCCAACGTTCGTCTGGTAAATGAGGATGTGCATGAAATTTTTGAGCTGGCTCTGAAATTGAAGAGTATATCGCTCTTTCATCATGCGGCAGGAGACGTCGTTTTCCTCAATGATATTGATGGGGCACTGATCAGCTACTATCGCAATAATGTGATCCATCTCTTTGCGATACCATACCTTATTGCCCGCTTCTTTCGGCACGATGACACGAATACTGAAGATGCGCTCTGTCGAGCCTGTGCAGAAATCTATAGCGTTTTGCGCGAAGAGCTTTTCCTGAGTTGGGAAGAAGATGAAATTGAACTGGTTGTGAGACGTTATGCCGAGGGCATGGCTGCCGTCGGACTTTTGCAGCAGGTTGCACCACAAATATATCATTGTCCGCCGACTCAGTCGGATGACTTCGTTGCGCTCGATATCCTTTCGCAGGCTTTGGGACTTACATTTGATCGGTTTATTATTACTGCTGTACTCTTGGCCAAGCACAGTCAGTTCGGTCTGGTGGACAGCGATGAGTTTCTCCAGCAGTGTCATCGCATGGCCCAGCGTTTGGCGATCCTCAGCGGCTTGAACAATCCAGAAATTGTTGAAAAAACATTTATTCAAAAACACATACAGCTATTGAAACGCAAGGGATTGTTGATCCAAGTCGATGATAAGAAACTGCGCATTGATGAGCGAGTCGCAGTGATGGCCCAGAATTCGCAAAGACTGCTTTCTCCTGATGCCCTGCGCAGTATCGATCGGATCTTCAAAACCACGAATCAAGAAAAGGACCAGGATCAGGATGGCCAAGTGGAAATACCGGGGGGATAGCGATTCCAGCGAGAAGCTCCCCACCTATGATAAAATTCGTCGCGGACGCGACAAGCGCAGGAAGCATAAGGCTTCGGATGTTGAGTTTGAACAGTCCGAGGAAAACTGGGATTTCGAAGCTCACCCAGAATGGTTTCCTGCACGTATTGTTGAAGTACACAAGCGCTATGCCTTCGTTTCCCCGGAGCGGGTGATAGGCGATGTCGCCACGCGTGATGTTTGGCTGGCGACTGTCGCTAGGCGCCATCTGCAGAGTAGGAGAGGCGAGCGAAATACCATCTGTGTCGGTGATCGGGTCCTTTGCCGTCCCACCGATGATCGTGATGTTGATCTTGGAACGGATATTCCCTGCTGTGTGATTGAACACGTCTCGCCGCGTAAGAGCCGCATTGCTAGGCAGGACCCCGCAGTACCAGATCGAGAGCATATTCTCGCTAGCAATGTCGATCAGCTGTTGATAGTTGCAAGCTATAAAAACCCCTTGATCAAGTGGGGACTGATTGACCGTTACCTCGTCCTGGCCGAAGAACAGTGTATTCCAGCCATTATCATCCTGAATAAGCTCGATCTCTTGGATGAAGAGAGCGATGAGTTCCGCGCGGAATGTCTGCGGGAAACGGCGAATTTTCGCAAATTAGGTTATACGGTCTTGTCCTTGAAGGTTGAATTCCAGAGTTTTTCCGATGAGATCATCAAGGAACTTCATGCTCTATTGGAAGGTAAAGTGACCATTCTCAGTGGTCATTCCGGGGTCGGTAAATCTTCCCTGGTAAATCTTTTCAAACCAGAAATTACCCAGGAAGTGGAAGAAAACTCGAATATCTTTTACAAGGGTCGGCATACCACCTCTTACGCGAGCATGATTAAACTCGGTCGGGGAGGTTATGTGATTGATACACCAGGCATTCGTAGTTTTGTATTGAGCGATAGGAATGCGATCGACCTGAGCCATGGGTTTGTCGAATTGCGCAGCTTAATGAATTGCTGCAAATTTCGTGAATGTCGTCATATTGATGAGCCGGAATGTGCTGTAATAAAGGCAGTTGCGGCTGGTCAGATCAGCGAGCGACGCTATCGATCTTATAAGGGCATGCTTTTGGGGGATACGGGCCGACAGGGTCGGACTCGTGACGAAAATATCGAGAAGGATAAAGGGGAAGCAGATGACGAGTGACCATAGCTCCATGAGTTACGACTATACAGAAAACGAAGAATTGACCCTTTTGCGGCAAACTGTCCGCAGTTTTGCGGAAAAGGAAATCGCACCCAAGGCTCATGCTCTGGATGAGAGAGAAGAATTTTCTTATGAACTGACTGAAAAGATGGGACAACTGGGACTGTTCGGTACCATAATTCCTCATGAGTACGGTGGCCAGGGCATGGATTATGTCCAGTATGTGGTCGCTGTCGAAGAACTGGCTCGAGTCGATGGTTCGCAAGCAGCCACGATCGCGGCTCACAACAGCTTGGGTGTTGCTCCTCTTTATTATTACGGTACCGAAGCGCAGAAGAAGCAATATATCCCCAGTCTTTGTACCGGCAAGGGCATGTGGGCTTTCGGTTTAACAGAAGCGGAAGCTGGTAGCGATGCGCAGTCAAGCAAAACTCGCGCAATCTATGATTCCGCCAAAGATGAATGGGTGATCAACGGATCCAAGATCTGGATCACGAATAGTGCGGCCGAGACTACCGAAGGCATCACGGTGCAAGCAGTGACGGGGATGCGCGACGGAGGCAAAGTGGAACTGAGCTGCTTTATCGTTCCTGCCAACGCCCTAGGTCTGACCCGGCGGATCATGCATGGTAAAATGATGTGGCGAGCTTCCAACACGGGCGAACTGTATTTTGACAATGTTCGGGTGCCGAATTCAGCAATGTTGGGACAGCGCGGACAGGGTTTTAAAATCATGATGGAAACTTTGGATAACGGCCGACTATCCATTGGTGCAATGGGATTGGGACTAGCCAAAGGCGCTTTGGAGATGACCCTGAAATATGCGAAGGAACGCCGAACCTTTGGTGTGGAAATCGCCAAGCACCAAGCAGTAGCATTCAAGTTGGCAGAAATGGCCACGAGAATTGAGGCTGCGGAAGGTCTTCTCTATAAAGCCGCGTGGTTGAAGCAGAAAGGGAAGTCCTTCCAAAAACACGCAGCAATGGCTAAACTTTACTGTTCAGAAGTGGCTGAGTACTGCGCTCGCGAAGGTCAGCAGACGTTTGGCGGTTATGGCCTGATGAAGGAATATCCGATCGAGCGCTTCTACCGTGATGCAGCCTTGCTCCGTATTGGCGAAGGAACCAGTGAGATCCAAAGATTGGTCATCTCACGATATTTGGGTTGCTAAAGATGCAGGGAAAACAGTTGTTCAATCTCGTGTTTGTGAGTTCGCTCCTGCTCTTGAACAGCTGTGCTTTATTTGGAATTCGTAGTTCCGAACGCTATGATGAGCGAAGTTTTTCGATTCTCAATCTCAATCTATTCAATCAGCGCATACCGTCAACGCTATCGCAGAAGAATTGGAAAGGGGATTGGCTCTTTCGTCGGGAACGTCTGGAGCTGATCGATGAGCAGCTGCGTATTTCGCGCCCGGATATTGTCGTTTTTCAAGAATTACTGACCCGTCGCGGCAGTCCTAGCGAGTCTGATATTAATATTTTGAGCTATGGCGCTCTTGAAGGCTACGAGTGGGATGCGGAAATGGTCGCGTTCTACAAGGATACTCAGGAAATGCAGTACCAGGCTACGGCTGTCGGATTGCCAGTAAAGCTTGCCTCTTCGGATAAACTGGAAAAGAAATTCTGGCCCATCGGTATCGATGGTTTTATGAATTACACTCTTCTCGAACTCGATCAGCAGCCCATTCTGCTGATCAATCTTTTCATGCCTGTCGGGGCGCAAAAGCTTGATCATTGGTATCAACTTGTTACTACGGAAATTGATAAGCTCCTTGATCAGCTTGGGATCTGTAAGCAGCGCCTCGTTATATCGGGTTATATGCCGGGTGGCCTTATGTGGACTGGATTCACTGAATTTACTGAAGATTTCGAATTGAAGGATACCGCTGCCGGCTACTGTGAAGCAGCTTCCGACTGTCTGACCAGTTCTGCGCAGAACGATCTCTTCATGGCAACCTCAAAGGGTCAATCCCCTTCGCATTCGGAACGGATTATGGTGCATCGTGATACCCTCGTATCCTATAGCAATGTCATCATGAATAAGATGAAGGACAAAACCGTCTATGGCACCAGCTATGGACTGCAAAGGCTCTGGGCCAGCCGTGTGTATGGATGGCTGTCAGAACTGCGTTTGCAGCACTGTGCAGCCAACTTTTGATTATAAACGGGTCGTAGCTAAAATGCTTTCCACAAGCTCATCAGGATCGAGGAAAGGTTTAGTAATAACGCCATCAGCGCCAGCAGCTAAAGCTGCCTGGACCTTGCCGTGAGTTGGTTCATGCCCCGTGCTGATCAAAATCTTGCTGCTATGATTGTGACCGCGTACCGATTGAACAAACTGAACTCCATCCATTTGCGGCATTTCCAAGTCGGTAATGATGAATTTATAATCTTCAACTTGAATCGAATGTAAAGCCCGATGGGCATCGGAAAAAACGCTGCAGTCAAACTGTTCCTCCAGGAGTATCGCTAAGATTTCTCCGACTTCATCTTCATCGTCCAGAATAAGAACTTTTGGCTTTGGTTGCATTCAATACCTCAAGAAGACAAGCGCACTTTGACTTTTGATTATAGGTTTGACTCGGCAGTGTTAGATTTTATTTTAGGCAACGGCAGCTTACTGAAATCCCCAGCCGAGACCAAGCGTCATGGATATTCCGTGAAGGCGGTCCGTTTTAGTGCCCTTCCATCGTTGAATATCCAAAGAAACAACGCTATTATGGCTGGCTAGATACCAAACAGAGGCTTGGAGCCCAACGCCAATCTCTGTGCTGAAATCGGGATCTTTGGTAATCGGAGGATTAATCTTCTGCACTGGAATTAGGTAGAGTATTTCTGTTCCCGCCAGAAAATAGAGGGGATGATATAAACGAAAAACTCTTTGAGTTGTGTTGAAAACAGTCATCAAAGATGTGGGCCGATTTTCTTTGAGATTGATAAAAGACTGGTTTCGGTATCCGACGCTCACCACCCAAGGGTGACCCAAACGATGCTGATAGGATATGCCAAAACTGTCAAGGTGCGTCTTGAATTCGCTTTTACTCGGGCCAATAGGATCGTTATGGCTGTAGAGAGCGAAGATATAGTCTTTCGGATAGGACTCCGGTATCGTCAATTCATCATATTGAGCAAGAGCTGGAGCCGCCTGGAATGATACCAAGCTTATTGCCAAGATCGTAATGAAGGAAAACATTGGGTGCAAAGCCATAGCGAGCATGAGCTTACTCAAAAGGATCGTGACCTTGCTCCAGGAGTTTCGATATCGCGTTCCCATCATATTCTCTTTTTTCTCATCATACTTGGCATTCTTTTACCCTCTGCTCCGCAAGCGATTCTATCCGTTATTGTGGGCCTTCGGTTCCTATTCTTAAGAGCATGGCGACCTTTGCTTCATGCCTGGCCCGATCGTCCTTCATTAAAAAACCTTAATTTTACTTTTAAGGTGCTTTGGAAGGGCTGGCTGCTTTTACTTTCGGCCCAGATTGTGCTCATGCTTTGTCAGCTCGTAAAAAGTGCATTGGATAACAGCTCTTTGACACTAACCTTAACTTCTCATCTTCGTCTATTAGGAAAGCAAGGACTCTACGGCGGCTTCATCATTTTGACTTTTATCCATGCAGGACAATTTTTTCTGACAACCCGTAGAAAAATACTTACTTGGCATTCCAAGGGCATTCTCGTCGCCTGCATGGTCCTCGCACTTTACATGTTTGGGCAGAGATACTGGGGATGGGATTGGGTCCATGGGTTTAAGGCTCAACTCGGTGAGCATCGATTTGCTTATGGGGTCTATCGAGCTTCAGGATTTATGGGCCATCCTTTGACTCTGGCATACAATTGCATGATTCTATCGCTCTTGGCTTTTGCTCAGGGGTTATGGTTCTTGCGACGAGACCGGCAAGAATCTTGGGTTTGGTTGGCGATCAGCGCTGTCAGTGTGGGACTTATTGCGCTGACCGGTTCCCGTTATCCTTTGGCTTTGACACTGATGCTGATGACTTTAAGCCTTTTTACCAGGTGGCTGCAGAGTCGAAGTCAAAAAGGTTTTGGAGTCCTGCTGTTGGGAATTCTTTTGCTGAGTATGCTGTTCGTTTTCGATGGTAATCTCGTCGGTCGCCTCAGTGAATTGGTAGATCCACAAGTCCCTATGGAAAGTCGCTTTGATCGCTGGATCTTCTGGAAAGTTCATCTGCTCCTCGCCAAGGATCATCTTTGGTTTGGCACAGGGCTGGTCAACTACGACAGTCTGCTGCTGGACTATTATGACCAGGCCGGCTACACTCATATTGAGAGAAAGTACTCGGCGCATAATATTATCCTTCAGACTTTGGCGGATCTTGGATTATGCGGACTCCTTGTCCTTATCGTACTGTTCACCGTGTGGCTTTGGGCTGCACTGCGAATCAATAAAGAGTTTCGACATCAGGGATTGCTTTTGCTTTGGCTGGGAACGCTGCTCAGCGGAATGATGCAAAACAATCTCCGAGACAGCGAATATCTCTATGCTTTGTGGACCAGCCTGGGTCTCTCTTGCGGTTGCCTACTCGCTGGAGGATTGCGCGATGAACCAGACAGCCGAAGCCACCTCCAAGATCACCAACCCGGAGCGGATCTTACGTATCGTCGCCCGGATGTGTGATGGTCAAATGCAGGTTTTGATTCGAACCAAAGAAAATCTAAAGGTTGGAATCAGGGCCAATTTCACTCGCTTTGATGGCAGCAAGCATCCTCCCCAAATCGTCTTCGACAAAATTTCCGAATTCGGATTGCAGAAGCTTGAAAAAGGCATTCCTGTGAAAGTTGAAGTGATCGGCATGCCTTCCAAGGTTATGTTCGTCACGACTATTAATGAAAAATTGGCCGATAGCATCCGGTGTAATATTCCGGCTTCTTTGGTGACAATTGAGCGGCGCCAGAATTCTCGATATCGGGTCTTACCATCGTCGATGGCTTACTTAAGTTTTAGTTTGTGGCAGCCGCAAGATGATGATCCTTCGGCAGCGCCATTTTTTGATGCCTATCGAGGCCTAGCGGCTTGGATTCCTATCATGGATATCAGTGCGGGCGGGATCTGCGTCCAGAGTCACTTTCCTTCCTTTATGAATGCCTTGGAAGCGGTGGAACTTGACCCCAAAGCCCGATTGCATTTACCGATGAGCGCTCCGATTCCGGTGCAGGCAGCGATTCGTTGGCGACGACGAATTAAAAATCGGATCCATGATGAGAAGCGAGAACGTATCCAATTAGACTTTCGACTCGGTATTGAATTTCACGAGTTGCAAGAGGAATTTCAGCTTAAGATTCGTAATTACTTGCGCCAGTTGAGTGTGGCTGATGCGATCTAAGGGAGACCAGCCGATGCACATGGGGATGATACTGTTGGCTTTGCTGCTGGCGGGCTGTGCTGGAATAAGTCCCTTTGCTGATGAGCCGGTGCAGCCGGATCAAAAAAGTACCACTGTGATACCCGCGGCTATTCCAAGTTCAAATAATTTGCCCCCTTTAG
>JBGSRE010000914.1:0-3885 GCA_041737755.1 Oligoflexus sp. | reverse complement strand
CTTTCCGGTGAATTTTCCGCGGGCTGTTCGAGCTATTCGCAACACTAAGGGAGTGGTGGCTGAGGTCAATGATGTCGAGATCATGGCAGCGAAAACCATGATCGATCGAGCCGGAATCGGCTGTGAACCGGCAAGTGCCGCGACCCTAGCTGGTGTTAAAAAATTGGTGAAACAAGGGGTGATTGGGTCGGAAGAGGATGTGGTTTTGGTGCTGACCGGCCACATGCTGAAGGATCCAGAAGCTATTTTCAAAACTCAAACTCTGGATTGCACGGAAATCGATGCTGATGTTCAGGCCATAACTGAGGCTTTAGATCGCTTGCCATAGAAAAAAAGCCCAGTTGAAAACTGGGCTTGTCTTGATCATTGCAGAGTCGAATCGAGGGCCAATCCCAGGTTTTCGCCGTAAAGGGCTTGAATCGCTTCGAAGTCTCTTTTACTGACTGTGCTCGAGGCTTGGCTGTATCCCATGATACTAGGATAGAGCGGTCCGCCTTTTTCATCTTCCTTGAACTCATGTCCAAGACCAAAAAAGTGACCCATCTCATGGGTTGTGGTTTTGCTTTCTTTGCCATTCATCTCTCGAGCGACATGATCCATAAAAATGAAGACATCGCTATCGATTTGGGTTTTTGCGGCTAAGTTAAAAGTCGGCAAAGTTACGCCAGCTGTGTAGAAGTTGGTGCTGTTCTCCAATTTGAATTTACTAACGAGGTGCACGCAATGCTCATTTAGGTCGGAAAAGGGCTTGTAGTCTTTTTTGAAGCCTAAGACAACGGGCTTGAATGAGTCGGTTCCTAGCTTCAATGGATCCACAAACCAAGCCTCGACACTTTTCTGCACAGATTGCTTTTGTAGCTCAGTATAGTTGCCGCAAAGATCGACAGAAATCTCTTCATCCCATTTCAATTTAACGTTGTCGAAAAGAAAAGCATAATCCTTGGCAGCAAGCTGTGTGAGCCTCATGACCGAAGAATCCGAGAAGACGATCTCATAGAGTCCTTTGCCATACATGGGGTCCACGTAAGATGCAAGCACGCTGAAAGCCTTGCCATCATTCTTCAAACTGTAGTGGATGGGCGAAAGTGGAAAACCATCGACGTCTGTCAGATTCAAGCGTCCGCTGGCATCGACGTCAAAACCAAAGCTTTGCCCTTTGCCTGCATTGGGTAGAAAAGCGATTCGATTCGATCCCTGTTCTTCGAAAGAGTAGCTAGTGAATGCAAAAACATCCTGAGCTTGACCCTCATCTTCCTTCGAATCGGTACTATTCTGATCTTCCACCTGATCCCAGCCTGTGGGATTGACCAGCTCTTCCTTTTCAACAAAGGCGTAGGCGGTCGAAAGATGAAAATTATTGAAACTACCAATATTTTCTCTGGTAAGGACCGAGGTTTGATCGGCGGTGGAGCCGGCGATCATTTGTTTGGGATCGCCATGGACAAAAAACTGAACGCCCATTGGGCTTTTTGCCTTGGATTTTTTCTTAGGGCCGCAGGCCGGCAATACCAAAAGAGCGAGAATTGGTAGGGCAATGTGTATGATTTGCATAAGCGAAATTCCCCTAGTGCTTTAAAAGAAGCCAAATTGACTTGACTTAGATATCAGCTTGAACTCACTTTGTTTGAACTCGTTTTGCGGGTCCGAGTCAAGCTTGGAGAGCCAGGAAACAGTCGCATTTTAAAGTTTTTTTAGACAAAAAAATTGGGTAAGAATTCTAGCTCCGTATAGCTTGAACCCTGACCCGACCAAGACGAGAAAGGCGATAGCTTAGCATGATAGGTCGGCAGCACACCTGGCAGTCCTCTATGTAATTGGTGCTTCCTGATGAAATATCAAAGAAAGTCGTGAAAACTTCGCCGCACCAGGGGCATTGTACTTCTACAGGTTCTTCCATTGCAGGCCCTCCCAAAGGTTATCCCCAGAGAGTTTAGCCTGATCACGGAAGCTTTGGCAAAGCCGGGTTTAATTGCGAGTTTGATGAGCAAGTTTGTCGAGGATCCCATTGACGAAGGCACCGGAGTTTTCCGTGCTGTATTTCTTCGCCAGTTCTATAGCTTCGTTAATGATGACTTTTTTAGGCATCTCGGAATAAAAGAGTTCATAGGCAGCGAGCCGCAGCAGACAGCGATCGATGACCGGCATTCGGCTCAGGGTCCAATGCTCGGAAACTGACTCAATCTTCTCATTCAACAGGCTTAACTTTTCAAAGATGCCTTCCACGAGGCCTCGAAAAAATAAGACATTGGCCTTATCCACCTTGAAATCGCTGACAAACCGATCGAGATGGTTCGCGGAATAAAAGTATACCTTCTCAATTTCGCACTGATAGAGAAACTGAAGGGCCCATTCCCTTGACTGAGCATTGGGGTGCTGTTCACGTTGCACGGGGAGGACTCCGTATCAATCAAATTGTTTTAGAGTTTTAACCATTGTTATGGCAGTCATGGCCGCTTCTGCGCCTTTGTTGCCAAGTTTAAGACCAGCCCGATTTAGTGCTTGTTCAACAGTATTTGTCGTCAACACGCCGAAAATTGTTGGGATGCCGGTTTCAATACTAATACTCATGAGGCCCGAAGCACATGGCCCAGCGACATATTCGAAATGAGGCGTATCACCACGGATCACTGCGCCGAGACAGACGATACTCGCATAGCGTTTGGTGCGAGCAGCCTTGGCTGCGGTAACCGGAATCTCATAAGCGCCTGGAACCCAGACCAAATCTACTAGCTCTCCCAGTCCCTGCTCCTTAAAAACAGCCAGGGCTGCATCCACCAGAGACTTGGAGATCATTTCATTGAAGCGACCGGCGACGATGAGATGGCGAAGACTCATAAACGTTCCTTCCTTAAAACGATTTTTGGATGATCGAGTTTTCAACAATTTCCAAACCAAAACCAGACAGACCCTTCAGTATCATGGGCGAACTGGTATGCGCACGCAAGCGTTTCACGCCGAGTGCCCGAATGATCTGGGCCCCCGTTCCATGCAGGCGTAGGTCCATTTTTCTATTCGCACTAAATTCATGAGTGATTTGCTGATGGTCAGAAGACAGCTGCTTCAACTCTTCCATCCAGGAGGACTGCGGTTGGCTGAGATAAAGGAGAGCTGCTCGCTGCTGATCGGCCAGTAGATCCAGGCCCCTTTGAAGGCGGAAACCCGAGCCGCTTTTGCGGTCGGCGAAGACATCCAGCAAATGATGCTGGGTGTGGACTCTCACATCGACGATGTTATTCTCAAAGTCATCGCCTTTAACCAATGCTAGATGCTCCAGTCCATCGACGGTATTGCGAAAGAGCACGGCTTGGTAAACGCCGAAGGAAGTCTTGATCGTTTCACGAGAAATCTCTTCGACCATTGACTCATGCATCAAACGATATTGAATCAAATCAGCGATCGCCACGATCGGCATCTGATGTTTTTCAGCGAAAACTTCCAGATCGGGCATACGAGCCATGGTGCCATCATCATTCATTATTTCACAGATTACGCCAGCACCTTTCAATCCAGAAAGATTCGAAAGATCCACCGAACCTTCGGTATGACCAGCACGTTCAAGGACTCCACCTGGACGAGCGCGGAGTGGAAAGATGTGGCCAGGTACCACGATATCACCAGGGCTTGTGTGATCATCGATGGCCACTTTCACAGTATGGGCTCGGTCGGCGGCAGAAATACCTGTCGAAACACCTTCCCGCGCTTCGATACTCACAGTGAATGCTGTGCCCTGGTCTGGGAAGCGTTTGCTGCCATCGGCCATCATTGGTAATTTTAAGTGATCGACTATGCTCGGTTCGAGGGTTAAACAGATCAGACCTCGGGCTTCTTTCGCCATGAAGTTGATATTCTGGGGTGTGACGCATTCGGCTGCTAGAACCAAATCTC
>JBGSRE010000909.1:0-1528 GCA_041737755.1 Oligoflexus sp. | reverse complement strand
CAATGGGCCAGTACATAGCTATCGGCCACATCAAAGCCTTTGGGGACTTGCACGAATTGCAAGAAAATCGAACGTGGCAGCTGTTGGGGACTATTGGCGACAAAACATGTGGATATTTTTAAACGCTCGGCGGCTCGAATCACCACATCTTTGATGGCTCGGGGACAGGCATCGGCATCGATCCAGATTTTCATATTGAGTTTTCCTTCTTGTTCGCAACGGAGGTGCATTGAGCCCGTCAAATCCGCGCCCAATCTTCCTCGTCCAAGAGCAGCCTAGCAAAAGCGGTTCTTCAAGCGCAAGTCTGTCTCTGCGCTCAAACCGGCTCCCAGCGGTCCTACCAGCGGGTGGGAGAGTCCCTTGGATCGGGGCTTTTTTCTAGCCTCGTGAGAGAACACTTGTTAAATTCGGCCAGATCAAGATGAGGTTAATCATGAATACTAGCGCTAAAAAATTGCCAAAAGTTGCTTACCTTTGCATGGAATACGCTCTTCAATCCAAAATTAAGACCTATGCGGGAGGCCTCGGGATTCTTGCTGGGGACTACATCAAAGGCGCTAAAGAACAAAATCTACCGATCGTTGGTATTGGGATCAAATGGAAGCAGGGTTATACCGGCCAGAAAATCACTACTGATGGTCGGGTGCTTGATTCCTATCAGAACTATCCGTACGAAGGACTCGAAGATACGGGCAAAACCGTTAAAGTTCAGGTCCGCAGGCGCGATATCACCTGCCGCATCTGGAAATCAGTCAATCATGGCGTAAGCGAACTCTACTTACTCGACACCGATCATCCAGACAACGCTGACGCCTGGATTACGGGCCAGCTCTATGGCTGGTTTGGTGAAGAGCGGGTCGCGCAGGAAATCGTGCTCGGCATCGGTGGGGTTCGGGCCCTGCAAACACTAGGCATCGCAGTCGATGTCTACCACTTCAACGAAGGTCACGCGGTCCTCGCCGCTCTCGAATTGATTCGGCAGAAGAGGGACCAGGGAATGACCCTGACAGCGGCCAAAGAAGCCACGCGGAAGCAGGTGGTTTTCACAACTCACACGCCGATCAAAGAAGGCAATGAATCCCACGGTCATGAAATTCTCCAGTATATGGGCGCTAATCTTGGGCTGAGCGTCGAAGAAATGCACGAGATCGGCGGGACTCCTTTCAATATGACAGTTGCTGCTCTCCATCTTTCCAGGGCAGCCAATGCCGTTGCGCAATTGCATGGCGAAACAGCACGTGTGATGTGGCAGCATATTGAAACCGCTCCGACGATCACTTCGGTGACCAACGGCATCCATCGCGGCACCTGGGTGGATGCGCGGGTTGAAAAAGTGAAGGACAGTGCGGAGCAACTCTGGGACTTGCACATGCAGCTGAAGCGAGATTTGATTCGCTTCGTGAAGGGCAAGACTGGCAAAACTCTGGCGGAAGATAAACTGCTGATCGGCTTTGCCCGTCGCGCGGCACCCTATAAACGATCCAATCTGATTTTCGACTGCGGTCCTGAAGTGATCAAGGCCCTTCAG
>JBGSRE010000845.1:0-4181 GCA_041737755.1 Oligoflexus sp. | reverse complement strand
AGATAGTCTCGGAACCGCAGACAATGGCAAGGTGCCTTGACTCTGCTCTCTGACCAAGCAACCGTTACGAGCAGTGCCCTTATGCGAGAAACGCTAGCTATCCCGGATCGATCCCTTTGGCAATTATCCTGGCCGATCCTCTTCGAACTCTTGATGCTCTATATGATCCCGGCAGTGGATGCTTATTATCTGAGTCGTATATCGACTGAGGCCGTCGCCGGAGTGAGCGCCATACTTCCTCTCACTGGCCTTGGCAATATCCTTTTCATGCCCATGACGCAAGCCGCTTCCAGCGTTTCGGCTCAGCATCTAGGAGCAGGTCGTGCAGAAATGGCGAAAATGACGTTCTCTCTGCTGCTCGGCATTCAGTTTTGTGCCGGCCTAGCGATGAGTCTTTTCCTCATGACTTGTGCATCTTGGCTGCCTGGCGTGATAGGCCTGCGAGGCTCTTTAGCCGAAATAGCCAGCATTTACATGACAACAATCGGCATAGGCTATGTATTTCTTGCTCTCAAAGTCGGCAACTCCGGCGTTCTCAATGCTCTGGGCAGGACTCAGGTCAATATGTGGTCAGCTGTTCTCATGAATCTAGTGAACTTAGGCTTAAATCACCTCCTGGTTACCGGCATCTGGGGTTTGCCAAAATTCGGCCCAGCGGGAGTCGCTTTCGCGAGTGTAACAGCTTGGTTCAGCGCGTTTCTTTTGGGCTGGTTTGCCTGCCGTCATGAATTTCTTTCACCGAGGGTGATGAGGCATCAGATGGCAGCCATGATTTCCAACTTAAAACACATACTGCGCATAGGTCTGCCTTCAGCATTGGAACCTCTCTCCTACCAATTGAGCCAGGTCGTGATTAGCAAGATCCTTGTCCATCTGGGTGTGGTAGCACTGACAACCAAAGTTTTCGTTGGGAATATTACGCTTTTCTCCTTGCTCTGGAGCGCAGCTTTCGCCGGAGGCACTCAAATCAAAATTGCCCATCTGCTTGGATCACGTAAACTCGACAAAGCCACGGACCAGCTCTTGGCGGGTGTGAAGCTCGTTCTACTCGGCTGTTCAGCACTGAGCCTTGTCCTCGCTCTGAGCGGCCCCTGGCTGCTTGGATTATTCACCAACGATCCCGAAATTATTCGCCTTGGGTCAATCCTTCTCTGGATTGCCGTGATCCTCGAGTGGGGTCGGGCCTTGAATGTGCTTGTTGGATCAGCTTTGAGAGCCTCCGGAGACGCCAAGTTCATAGCTTTCTTCGGCTTAGGATCAATGTGGTGCATAGCCGTTGGAGGTGCTTATGGTTTAAGCATAGGACTAGGCTGGGGTCTGATCGGAGTCTGGCTGGCGATGACGTTAGATGAACATATTCGAGGTTGGGTGAGCCTCTACCGATGGCGTCGTGGCTACTGGCAAGAGCAGACTGTTTATCGATAATATGTTGAACTATTAGGAAAAATATTTAGTTCGTTTAATACGATGCTGATCAGTTTTTTTATCTATTTTAGCAATCCAACGTTTTTCCCGTAGAGTGAGAAGTGTTCGGAACAGATTTCGAACAAGAGGCACACACAGGAGGACTTATGCTTTCAGAGAAACGTTTAGCCCTTCAGCCAATTCTTGAGTCAGTTGATGGGATTCATCTCACCGCTTATCTGGCCAATCGTCGAGGAATCCATGAACTCAAAGCCCAACTTCGCGAAACACTCAATGTAGCACAACTCTATCTGCGGCCCGTTATGAATCGCGAAGATCGGCAAAAGTTTCTGCTGCCTCTTCACTCACTTCTAAATGACCGTCGTTTGCTTAAGGGTTTGAAAGGAAATTTTGGCGTTTTTCGGACTCAAGATACTTTCCGAATCCTCAAAATACCTGTTAAAATTGAACACATGTGCGTTGTTGCAACCAGTTTTCATGTCAAGCCACTCTTGCGCTGGATGCAAGTGGATCGGGAATTCCTTTTGCTCAACCTGGAATCCAAAGGTGCTCAGCTTTATCACGGTAGCCACTATAGTCTGCAATGCAGGGAGAATATCGATTTCTCAAAAGTACTTCGACAGGACAGAGACGCCGATGAGTCCACACAGCCAGCTCGCGTTCTCAGTCTGAACGATCGAATGAACGAATCGGTCGAATGGCTCAGCGAGTGGATTGTAGAATATCAGAAGCATTCCCTTCCTAGGCTATTTTTGACTGGAGAAAAAAAACTAGCTGAAGCGTTGCACAAAGAGCTCCGCTATAACAACGTTTCCAAACCCGCACTTCTCTTGCCATTGGAAAACCATTGCTTGAGCGATATCTGTCTGCAGATCAGAAACTTACTCAAGAATGATGCCAAGAATGCTTTGGATAAAGCTTTCCTCGAGTTTGAGTGTGCAGAGGAATATAACCTAGCGAGTAAAAATATTTTTCAGATTGCCAAAGCTGCGACCCAAGGAAAGATTCGAAAACTGATCATTGCCGACAGCATCCATATCTTTGGCAAGCTCAATCCCAAGACGGGCCATCTCTCTCTGCATCCAGGCCATCTCGATCACGAGGATGACGATATCCTTGACGATCTAGCTCAAACCGTTCTCGCTCAAGGTGGGGAAGTGATTGTTTCACCGCGCGATCAAGTTCCTAAAGCAAGCCCTGCTTTGGCCATCCTTTACGAGCAAAATGAGGATGTTCCAACGAGGCAAATGACGATGTCCTACGATTTCCCTATCAGAACCTTGAGGAGGTCCGTGTGAATTCATTTCCAGGCAATAGAAATGGGCAAAATTTCCGAGTCCCTTCGAAGCTCAAGAAAAAGCTTAAAATTTTTCTCGGAATCGGCCTAGCAGGTTTTGTTGTAACCCTGCTTTTAATGGGCTGGGCCGGAGTGGCAACAGTCAAGTATGTCGCGGACCTTATGCAGGACCCCAAGGTAGGGGAGCAGTTGGAAACTCTCCAGGGTCGGGCGGAAAATCTTCAGACCGAACTGCAGAATCTGCCTGCTTTGGCCAAGCTTGGCTGCTGGGATAAAGCCCAGAGTTTAGCGAATTTTGAGATTTGGTTAGAAAAGCCAATCGGAACAAATATTGAAGGCTTAAAGGCCGCTTGTTTAGAGAATAAGGTCGAAACTTGTCAAGGCGCTGAATGCGAAACCGCCAAACAAATCAAAACCTGAGAAAAGGGAAACCATCATGATCAAAGTTATTTTTAAGAATTTGGATCGATCTGAATTAGCCAGGGAAGCTGCAACGGAACGCATAGAAGCCGTGGTCGAAAAGTTTCCAGATTTAGACAACAACTTGATCAGTATCACACTCGAAATGCTCAATTCACCCATTCACGCGGGCCCCGATCTTTTTTCAGTCAAGGTCCATGTCAGCTCCGGCAGGTATCGCGGGGTAAGACTGGAAAAATCGGCTCCTAACCTTTACATAGCCCTCGCCCATGTGGTTGATCATATGCTAGAAATGCTCAATCGATTCGGCGATCGGGCCCGCGTCAAAGAGAGAAATCGAGCCCGAACACTCAGTGTCCCCCGTGAAGTCTCGAGCGATGCTCCCGATGATTTCGAGGACCTGCTGCTCAGGTCTTATTAAGTTTTCAAAAATGAGTCGGCTGGAAACCAGTCCAGCCGCTTTCTACTGCATCGAAAACAGCGCGCACCGTTTCCAACGGAAGCTAGGCCTCCCGGATGGTTTGTAGGAGTCTAAGCAAATGACTTTCATTTGTGGCGGGATTGATCAAAGTAGTCCGAAGAAATAGCTTACCTCGCAAACGAGTCTGGACTAGATAGAAGACTCCACTCTCGACTAATTTGGAACGAATGCGCTGCTGCTCTTCATCCAGCGCCGATTCAGAACGCTGTGGTTGCGACCCTTTGTAACGAAAGCAGACAATATTGGCTTCCGGATGAACAGCCAATTCAAAATCCTGGGCCTCTTCCAACTGCCTGGCAAAGGTTTGTGCCAATTCCGCCATGGCCAAGACATAACTGGCAAAAAAAGCTTCGCCATAGGAAGCTAGACTTGCATAGAGAACAAAGCCCATCATGTTTTTTGTGCATTCCAAAGTCCGCATTCCCATATCGTACCAATGATCTTTCGCAGCACTCTCACCTGCAAAAAGATAGCTTGCCTTCTGGTCAAAGCTCTCGTAGGAATGTTTGCCATTACGAAATATTACGGCGGTCACCAAGGCTGGTGTGAGCAGCATCT
>JBGSRE010000772.1:0-8003 GCA_041737755.1 Oligoflexus sp. | reverse complement strand
CCAACCCGTCATCCCCAGCGCGAAGCGCGTCGGGGATCTGCCGTAATACCAACCCGTCATCCCCAGCGCGAAGCGCGTCGGGGATCTGCCGGAATACCAACCCGTCATCCCCAGCGCGAAGCGCGTCGGGGATCTGCCGAGTGGAAAGCCTCACCAAGCCTAAAAAAAGAAATAGGCATGCGTCTTCGAGCCGAGCCTTCATCAATGTTTTGGAAAAATCAGTAGGTGATTTTCACGATGGAGTATTCTTTGATACCCTTGGGGACTGTGACCTCAAGGTTATCACCAGCGCGGCGGCCGATTAGTGCTCGGGAGAGTGGTGAGCCGATGGAAAGTTTGTTGCGCGTGATGTCTGCTTCCAAATCTCCGACGATTCGAAAAGTTTTCTCTTCGCCATTCTGTTCATCGATCACTGTCACATATGCACCAAATTTCACCAAATCCGGCTGATCCTGACTGAAATCGATGATATTGGCCCGCGCAATCTGATCATCGAGCATAAGAATGCGGCCTTCGATAAAGCTCTGTTTTTCACGCGCTGCATGATACTCAGCATTTTCTTTTAAATCGCCATGAGCCCGAGCATCCGCTATTTCCTGAATGACTTTGGGCCGCTCAACGCTCTTCAATTTATCCAATTCCGCCTTCAGCTCCACGTATCCCTGGGGCGTGAAAGGGACGGTTTCTGTAGCCATTTTGCCACCTCTAAAAACTGTGAGTTGCCGATAAGGCAAATGTATAAGACCGCGCTTCCACAGTCTGGATGTTTGGCCCCTGAATTTTCTGGGCCTTTCCTTTTCCGTCCTGAAGCATAATACCACCAGCGACCTGACTATTTGGCTGAACCCAGCCGAAGAACAGAGAATACCCGATATAGTCGATGTGGTCCTGCTGATTCTGCTTCCCACTTACGACTTCTGGCCTAGTATCGTAATTGGTAAAGATCCCAGTCCTCACAGGTATTGAGGGAGTTATATAATATTCCGTACCTGTTGCAAAGTTGGTAACCGCCTCGCGCTGGAAATAGACGCTCTCAGTCGCCGTATTATGGATCACGTCAAAGGACCATAGAAAAAGCGCTGAAGGATACCAGGCAGCTCCTGCACGAATCTCCGTGGGTAAACTTTTGAGGGGCTGCTTGATCTTGTCATCGCGTTGAATCTTGCTCAAAGCCCCTGCTGCATTGGTCGCCGTATCCAAGTTGGTGCGATAATCAAGACCGACATCGTAAGCCTCGCTCAATAGAGATCGTAAGCGAGTCGTCAACCCAAAGGACCAAGTGCCAACCGCATATTGAGCCCCTATAGCGGTATCCAGACCTCCACCCGTCAGACGAGTTCGATAGTTTTGGGTGAGGAAAACGCCATTTTTATACTGCACATCCTGATATTCCTGAACAAGCTCATCGATCGCTAGGTAACTCACAGCCACGCCGACGGAAAAAGCTGCCGAAATCCGTTTCGCTGCAGCGAGACCATAACCGATCGTCGAAGCTCGAATATTGGTCGTGCGATGAAATCTCTCTAGACCGCCAATATCTTCAATTTTATCATCCTGATCCTTGAGCTCGGAATCCAATGAATACATAGCAAATGCCATCGAAAGACCAGGCATCGTCGAATCCAGCTTTTGCAACCCACCAAAAAATGGGGACAGAGTTCCGCTGCTTTTTTCAGTGAAATCATCCGATCCAATCGTTTTCTTATAGACTGTCTTTTTTGAGTAGATGGCGTTTGCTGAGCCCGAAATATCACTCGAGAGTGCAAAGGCTAATCCAGCAGGATTATAGACGACCCCCGATGCATCATCTGAGACCGCTACAAAAGCCCCGCCTAATCCCATGGCTCGCTCGCCCACGATCATGTTGTGATAATGATACTGATCCGCGAAAGCATGACTGCCCCAAAGACCGCTACCGATGATGAAAAAACGCCAGGTGTTGCGCATTGCTTATTCCTTTCCTTCAGGATCAGTGTCAGTCGAAATTTTATCTTTATCTTTTGCTATCGAAGCGGAATCAGTTGCCTCTCCATTGGCTTTCTCTTTACCCTTCAAACCGCTTTTTTTATTAATGCGTTCTTTGACTGCCATGAACCTTTTCTTGCCTTTAGCCCCGATAATTTCGTCAGCCTTCATCGCTAGTAAAACAGTCTTGATATTGGCCACGCGAGTCGGTACAGAGGGATGAGTCTTGTCAAGAATACTTTTGGCTTCAAGCTGGGTCGTGGTTTCTTTCAAACAAAAATCCTTGGGCCGACCTCGGTTGGTTTCCATGCGACACAAAAAGTTGATGAGAGCCTTGGGATGAAAGCCCGCTCCGACAGCATAACGAGTGCCTAATTGGTCGGCTTCAAATTCGAGTTCAGCACCCAAACCTTTTTCCATAATTACAGACATTCCTGCTTTAGCAGCCTGTAAGAGATTTAGTCCGGCCGCGCTGCCGCCAATGTATTTAGCGATCGATTTACCGAGACTTGATTCTTCTGGCTCCGGACGTTGCCGAACTTTCGACTCTTCTGGAAGAGGGGCTGCTTGGACTCCAGCAGCTGCCTGCTTATCCAACTCATCTTTGCTCATTTTATTCAAAGTGTTGAACATATGCCGATGCCCAACGTGAGCGATCTCATGGCCCAGAACATGAGCTAGCTCTGCTTCATTCGAGGCGTTTTTTATCGCTCCCAAAGAAATCAAGATGTAGCCTCCTGGGCAGGCAAAGGCATTCACTGTTTCACTATTGTAAACTTCAAACATGTAACGACGATCTGGAAAATCGCTGTACTTTGAAACGAAATTGCCAACTTCATTGACATAACGCACTAGTTTTTCGTCAGGATACGCACCATAGAATTTCAATAAACGGCCCGCCATGTTGCGACCGATCTCCATTTCTGCACGTGCTTCTTCAATTTTCTGTTGCTGCGCTGCATCTAAGTTATTGGGCTCAAGAATCTCTGACTTTGGCTTGGCTCCAAAGGAGCAGGATCCAAGCAACATCGTTGCAAGGCCCAAGGAAAGCAAATGCAGGCACCCACCTGGCCTTTTCATAGGCATAGCCATTCTCCCGAAGCAATGAAGAACAATCCAACTCTTGTTTGACAAAGTTGTTCAGCTTCTATTCTACATGACAGATGAGATGAAAGGCAGATGGGGCTAAGGAATCCAGCAGCAAGTCCGCAGTCCATTTGGATAAATAGTGCATAGAAATCGAGATACCAAATGGTCCGAAGGACAGTAGTCTCGTCATCCCCAGTGCGGAGCACGTCGGGGATCCGTGTTCTTACATGCAGGTGCCAGACGCGAACAAGTTCGCTGGGCATGACGGGAATTCAGCTCGTCATCCCCAGTGCGGAGCACGTCGGGGATCCGTGTTCTTACATGCAGGTGCCAGACGCGAACAAGTTCGCTGGGCATGACCGGAATTCAGATCGTCATCCCCAGTGCGGAGCACGTAAGTCTATATATCAGGGTTCACTCTCGGCTTTTCCCAAGGCCGTGTTTTCTATTTCTTTGCTGACTAGATTTTCCAGTCGATCCATTCGACTGGCGAGGATCGTGCGATCTTCCATACGGTAGACAGCTCGCAGATCAGGCCTTATGTTGCCTGCCATCGCTATATCTTTAGATTCATCAAGACCACGAACGCCCATGACTGCGGATCGCGCCCGAGTCGAGTCGCTGCCGTCATTGGTTTGCCTTGCCTTCAAGGCTTCATCGCGCAAAGCACTGGCCAGTCCTCCTGAGTCCTCGCCCCCTTGCCGCTGAACAGCCATGACTGAAACAAAACCCTTTTTGCCATCTTTTGTACTGACTTTCCAAAACATACCCTCACGGTCACCCGCTTCGAGTACCTCCCCCTTCTTCAATTCCAAAACAACTGCGGAATCCTTTTTGGCTTCAACCGTCACCGCCACGCCATCCTTCTTGGCAGCCACGGGAGCGGCTTGCATAAGCGTTGGCAAAATCCACAGCCCAGCGAGGGCGAAACTGATCTTTACTTGGGGAAATGATTTCATGCTGGTCTCCTCCGCGAACCTTTTCAACTCGTATATAACTTCGGCAAGCAGAGGCTTGAGTTTAGCGCAAAAAAGAAGGCCGTGCATTTTTGATGGAAATCCATCAACTTATTGGGTTATTTCGCCAGTTTTAAGGTGTGATAGGATTTCTTTCCTTTGCGAACAAGGACCCCATCTTCTGATTGGATGCGGTCGACCTTCAGCATGGCCTGGGTAGAACTGACCTTTTCATTATCGAGAGACAAGCCGCCGCCCTCAATCAGTCGACGCGCTTCGCCTTTGCTGGCAAAGATTCCTGCCAAAACCAAAACGTCAACGACACTGATTTCCCCGGCCGCTGGCAGATCTTTACTCAACACAAAAACCTCGGGCGCCTCCGGTTTGCCCCCAGCAGCACCAGCAAACAGGGCCGCCGCCATAGCCTTAGCCTTGACTGCCTCAGCCTCACCATGCACCAGTTTGGTGGCCTCATAAGCAAGCACGATCTTTGCTTCATTGATCTCTTTATCCCGCAAAGAACCAAGCTTTTTTACTTCCTCGACGGGCAAATCACTGAAATAAAACAGGCATTTTTCCACCATGTCGTCATCGACATTGCGAAAATACTGAAAGAAGTCAAAAGGTGGCGTGAGGTTCGGGTCTACCCAGAGAGCACCCTTTTCGGTCTTGCCCATTTTTTTGCCTTCGCTGGTCACCAGCAAAGGTAAAGTGACACAAAAAGCCTGCTTTTGTTCCTTTCGACGAACCAGCTCCATGCCACCGAGCATATTGCTCCACTGGTCATCGCCGCCAAGCTGCACAGAACAATCTTCAAATTTGTTCAAATGATAAAAATCATAGCTCTGCAGAATCATATAATTGAATTCAAGGAACGACAGACCTTTTTCCAAACGAAGCTTTACGGAATCAGCCGTCAGCATTCGATTCACTGAAAAGTGCACACCGATTTCACGAAGCAAAGGCAGATATTGAAGTTTCAACAGCCACTCGGCGTTGTTCAAAACAAGAGTTTTACTCGGATCCGAAAAATCCAGAAACGGGGCCAGCTGTTTACGAAAGACTTCCGCCCGGGCCGCGATAGTCTCTTCATCAGCCATCTGGCGCATATCGGTTTTTCCGGTGGGATCGCCTACCATCGCCGTACCCCCGCCGAGGAGAACGATCACGCGATGACCCGCCTGCTGCCAACGCCTGAGCGCCAGAACGGGGAGCAGATGGCCCACATGCAGACTATCAGCGGTCGGGTCAAAGCCGACATAGGCTGTTCGAACGCCACTTGCCAGATGGGCCTTGAGCTCATCTTCGTGGGTCACCTGCGCCAGCATTCCCCGTTCATGCATCACTTCTAGAAAGCCCATGTAAATCCTCTCGCTGTCTTCCGTATGTGCCAGGATCAGTCCCGCACCGGCACACAATCCTGAGCTATATTTATCAATCCCAAGCTATTCCTACAAGGCAGACCTGCAGGCAGCATCCCGACAGTTTCGAAAAAGCTGTCCAGAGGATGATCTATGTTAAAATAACTTAGGAGCACCCCACTTTCCAGCATTCCAGGCGCAGGAGTCCTTTTGCAGAACTTTTCTAGCCCCCCAGCGAGGGCGAAAATATACGACCAACTGAGTTCTCCCGTGCTAGTGATCGGACCCGCCTATAGCGGCAAATCTGAATTGGCCAACCGCACCCTCAAAGCTGATCGCAGAACGCTGGTCATCGGTACAGCCGATTTAAATGAGGGACTGCTGGCAGCTAGGGTGAAGGAACTCAGAGGTAAAAGACCCGACCATTGGGAGCATCAAGACGGACAGCTTGAACTCGGTTCGCAGCTGCGTCAGCAGACCCCCCTTTACGAACAGATTTTGGTTGATTCCATGAACCAATGGGTGGCAAACCTGATCCTTACACAGGCTCAAAAATACTCACTGGAACAGCTGCAACCACTGTGTGAAAAAGCGGCTGCTGATTTTTGCAGTGCATTGGCAGAAATCAGCGGAAAAATTCACATCACTATGGTCACTAGTGAAGTCGGAGCTGGTATCACACCGCCCAAACCTGTCGCACGACTCTTTCGACAACTGGTCAGTCGCATCAACTGCCGGCTTGCTGATCTTTCGTCATCAGTCGTGTTGGTCTCGGCGGGGATTCCTCTGCTGATCAAAGGCGAATGGCCGATCCAGGATGCTCCGCTGACTCCCTATTAAAGATTTGAGTGCTTTGACACTTGCTTGAGATCATCCCGTTAAAGTGCCACAATTTTTTTAGCTGTCCCGCCCAGAGCAACTTTATCATGAAGCCAGAGCATGCTGATGATTTCGATCTTGCTGAAAAATCGATTTTTTTCATAGAATCGACCTAAGGACAGCCGTTAACTCGCCTGATGGAGACTTGGCAGCATCTGCTGGCCAGGGTCAAGTCTTTGCAAGTAGAAATGTTTAGCGGCTGCATCATCGCGAATACTATACTTGAGCTCAGCAAGAATCATTTGGGTGAAATCTTGGCGAGTCTGTCGACTCAAGCTGTTATAGACTCGTTCATGCAAGATGATATAGGACACGGAGTCCTCTTGCGCCACAAACAGGTTTCGTATCGTTTGATAGCGATTGGCCAGCAGAATGCCCCGCCCATGCAGATCGTACTCTTTGGTGCCGGAATGAGGATAAAATCCTGTGACTTCGTCGAGTGCGATACCGATGCCACATCTTATCGGTTGATCAAGCTCCAAAATAGCCATCTCTTTGAGCAGAATCCGGTAGAAACTATGAGCCAGATTGATGGCGCATTCTGCAATATTTTCGGCAGGAGCTTGGAAAGGATAGCCGACTGAGCAGAGCAGGCCATCGCCCAATTCTTTCACGCGATATCCCGAGGATATGAGGTTGACCCCATTATAACCAAGCATCATTTCTTTGCTACATTGTTCGAAAAATCCCTGCAGTGCTTCCTTGGTTCGGATATGGTTAAGCTTAGAGCTGGCAATGATATCGAGGAAAATCACACAAGCTTCAGCAGTGTGGGTGGGCATGGTTTTTTCTAAGTCGTCACCTACTTTGATCATCCGGATTTGATGCGGATAGAATACTTTTTCTAACTGACGAAAGGCATGTTTAAGGGCTCTAATCTTTTTGTTGGCCATCGATGCCAATGGCGAAAAACATATCAACTGAAAGATAATCCCGATCAAAACTATTTTTTCATCGAAGCCGAACTCACTGTTTCCCCTCGTCAGATAAGCTAGACTACTCAAGTATAAGATGCCATAAATGGCGACATCTATTAATGAAGCCGATGCCGCGTAAAAGAAGATAATACCGAAAGAAAACCAAAATAAGATCGGCAGTGAGTTGCAATCTGAAGGCAATTGAGTCAGCACGAAGGAGTTGCCAAAGTATCCCGCAGCAATCGTGCTGATAAAGCTCATGTGCTGAACTATTCTTCGCTTTGTTGATTTTTTATGAAAGAATTTCATGGGAAAGTCGAACATATAGCAGCAGGAAAAAACTAAGCAAACGCCGAACTGCTTCAGCACCATGGGTAGATAATTGACAGTAAACTGCGGATGAAACAGCCAGAGTACAAGCTCTGAAAGGCCTGCCGAGACAGTCCCAGAGGCGATGCCGCCAAGCGCAAAGGTCGCCATTTTGATGTGAGAACGGTTTAGCATACCTCCCCTTATGGCGAAGCCTGTCTGGTTATATTCTAAACCTATCGCCAGGGATTGTGGGCAGGCAGCGAATGCCTACCGTGATCCACGGAAACGTAAGGTATCCGGCCTCACCACCGCTGGTGATGGTGGATGGAAAAAAGTCAAAAATAGTTTGCTTCGATTGGCGAAATCGACTGAAATCTAGAATAGTTTCTGTCAATGTCATTGGACAATGCTACAGCCGGCTGTTAACTAGTCGCTGGCGCGAAATTGAAAATTTCGCGCAGGGACTATCCTGAGCGAAGCGAAGGATCTCGTGGAATCAGGTACTTATCGGCGAGATCCTTCGT